>NZ_CEYNZH010000019.1:0-53424 GCF_982874595.1 Oceanospirillum sp.
ATGAGGTTCATCGGGCGCTGTAAAAAAGTGTCAACTTATATCAGGACTAGACACTGACATTTGAGATCCCCCCTCTTTTAATTTTTCTCTGCTCACGATCCTTGCCCGATAGGTGACTTGGCTGTCACGAATAAAACAAACGACTGTTTGAATTTGTTCGGAATTGGTTTAGGCTGATCTATCCTGCAAAACAGTCCTGGCCATTATTCATCCGGGAAAACAATAAAAATGAAAGGAGATTCCTATGGCATTCCGATTCCCATGTCGGGGAAAGACCAAAACCAACGTGTTGAGCGGATTTTTCGCTGCGTTATCTAAAAGTGCATTACTGGCACTGATGCTGGGTTTGTCCTGGCAAAGCCATGCCTCGGTCACACCCGATGCGCCATTACCGACAGTAAAGGTGCAGGATGGTGGTGAGCTGGTGCTTAAGGCTGGTGATATTGAATACCGTCCGTGGCAGAGTCAGCAGCTGACCGGCAAGGTTTATGTGATTCAGCATATTGCGGGCCGTTCTTCTGCAAAAGAGTTGAACGCTCCGTTGATCGACCGGATTAAAGCTGCCGAGCTGCCAAAAGACCGCTATCAGACCGTAACGGTCGTTAATACGGATGATGCGATCTGGGGGACCGGTGGCATTGTTAAAGGTAAGCTGGAAAACAGTAAAGAGGAGTTTCCCTGGTCAATGATGGTACTGGACGAGGAAGGGGTTGCCCGATCTGTCTGGAATCTGCAGGAGGAAAGCTCCGCTATTATCGTTGTGGATGGTGAGAACCGTGTTCGCTGGATGAAGGATGGCGCACTGAATGATCAGGAGCAGCAGGAGGTTATGACATTGATTCAGGGGTTGTTGCAGTAAGTCAGGCAAAAACTCTGAGAGGTTAAATAACCCGTTGAACCTGCTTTTTTCTCGCCCGGGGTTCAACGGGTTTCTTGTTTCAGGTATTCCGATAAAGATATCGGTTCTGCCGATAGCAAAATGCTCCCGAAGGAGCATCTGTTCGAATGGCGTGCGGGTTAGCGATTGCCCCAGGGAGAAGGTGCCCCTGATTTGGCAGAAAAACTGCGTTTAGGCTTGCTCTCAGAGCGCCTTGTCTGTGGTTTTGCGGTGGTTTTTTCAGACGCCTGATTTCCGGTGCCTTGTTTATCAGAACCACCTCGCGGGCTGTTCTGATTGCCTCCTGCTGCTTGTCCGCTGTGACGACGGTTCTTTCCGGTTGGCTTGTGGCCTCTGGCGTTTTCACCGGAACGTTGCCCGTCTTTGTGCTCTGACTGAGGGCGTGCGCGACGTGGCTTCTGATGTTTGGGAGCCTGAGGTTCCGGAGACGATCCCAGTTCATTGACAGGCTCGTAGCCTGATACGGTTTTGCGCTCAAGGTTTTGCCGTATTACTCGTTCGATATCTTTCAGTTGCTTAAACTCATCGGCGCTGACCAGCGATACCGCTTGTCCTGAAGCTCCTGCGCGCCCGGTACGGCCAATACGGTGTACATAATCTTCCGGAACGTTAGGCAGTTCAAAGTTAACCACCTGAGGCAGCTGGTCGATATCCAGACCGCGTGCCGCGATATCGGTTGCTACCAGTGTACTGATTTCACCGCTTTTAAACGCTGCCAGTGCTTTGGTGCGGGCACCCTGACTCTTATTACCGTGAATTGCGGCAGCGGTAATGCCATTTTTCTCCAGAACCTTGGTCAGCTTGTTAGCACCGTGTTTGGTACGGGTAAAAACTAGCACCTGATTCCAGCTTTCGCTTTTGATCAGGTGGGAGAGCAGAGCTGATTTGCGGTTCTTATCAACCGGGCTGATCCACTGGGTCACCGTGGTTGCTGTCGAGTTCGCTGGAGTTACTGAAACTTCTACTGGCTGGTGGACAATGCCTTTGGCCAGCGTCCGAATCTCGCTGGAAAAAGTGGCAGAGAACATCAGGTTCTGACGTTTTGGCGGCAGAATCGCCAGAATTTTACGAATATCGTGAATAAAGCCCATGTCGAGCATGCGGTCGGCTTCATCCAGAACCAGCACCTCAAGATGGTTAAAACGCACCGCGCCCTGTTGGTACAGATCCAGCAGTCGGCCCGGTGTTGCCACCAGAATATCGCAACCCTGACGTAGTCGGCTGATTTGCGGATTGATCTTCACCCCGCCAAAGACGACGGTGCTGCGAATTGGCAGATGCGTGCTGTACTGTTCAACGCTTTCAGCAACCTGAGCCGCCAGCTCACGGGTTGGTGTCAGGATTAACGCACGCACCTGATTGCCTTTGGTGGCTTGGCCCCGGCTCAGAACCTCCAGCAAAGGGAGTGTGAAACCAGCAGTTTTTCCGGTTCCTGTCTGCGCGGCTGCCATGACATCTTTGCCGGCAATCACGGGAGGAATCGCCTGGGCTTGAATCGGGGACGGTGTTTCGTAACCCTGCTCGCTGACAGCGGCAAGGATAGGGGCCGATAAGCCCAGAGAGGCAAAGCTCATAGAAGATGTTCTCTTAATGTATAAATGCAGGCTGCAAAGAGGACCGCGTTAAGCGGTGGTGCAGCTTACAGCATCAGTCTGGTCAGGGCTATGGGTTAATGTGTTTTTCTCTTCGTGAAGACTGCCAAGCAGGGATTTTTATCTGTGAGTCGATAAAAAAACACCCCGACAGAATGCCTGCCGGGGGAGGAGAGGGCTTAGGGTTAAGCCCGGGAGGAAGCGGTAGCATGGGGTGTTTACCGCAATATCTTTCTTTTTGGTGGGGGAGTTCCTTTTAATGATAAATGTCTGCAGCGTTACTCGGTTTTGGGGCCGACCCAAACCTGCTGAGTATTTACAAACTCCTTAATGCCGTGAGGGCCAAGTTCCCGACCAAAGCCGGAGCGCTTTATACCACCGCTTGGCAGTCTGGGGTCTGTTTTAACGATACCGTTAACCACGACCTGACCGGCCATGATCTCTCGGGCCATGGCTTCTCCCCGCTCTGTATCGGTCCAGACTGATGCTGCCAGACCGTATTCGGTGTCGTTGGCAATTTTAAGCGCTTCATCAGCGTCAGCGGCCTTCATGACCACTGCGATAGGACCGAAGGTTTCTTCCTGGCAGGCGAGCATCTCATTGGTCACACCGGTGAGCAGGGTAACCGGATAGAAGAAGCCGTCATGGTCCGGCACCTTGCCACCGAGCAGGCATTGAGCACCGGCATCCAACGTTTGTCGTACCTGACGATCCAGATTGTCTCTCAGGTCTTCACGGGCGATGGGGCCTATGTCGGTGGTTTCCTCTTTGGGATCACCCATCTGAAGTTTCTCCAGACGCAGCTTTAACTTATCCACAAAGCTGTCATGCACACTCTCTTCCACAATAATGCGTTTGGCTGCGATGCAGGACTGGCCGGCATTGATAATGCGGGACAGCGCAATGGCATCGGCGGCGGCTTCAAGATCAGCATCCGCCAGCACAATGGCAGGGTCGGAGCCTCCGAGTTCCAGCACAGAGGGTTTAATCTCCGATGCTGCAATTGAAGCAACGATGCCACCCGCCTTTCCGGAACCGGTGAAGGAAACCGCCTGAACCAGAGGGTGGCGAATTGCGGCTTCCACATCCGGGGTTTGCAGTGGCAGATTCTGCATGATGTTTTCCGGTACACCGGCCTGCATAAAGAGGCCGGCAATCGCTTCGGCACAGCCGGGAACATGAGGATCATGTTTCATCAGGCAGGTATTGCCTGCCATTAGCGCCGGGGCACAAAAACGAAACGCCAGCCAGAAAGGGGCATTCCACGGCAGCACGCCCAGAACCGGCCCTAACGGCAGATGCTGTACATAGCTGTGTGTTGCATCAGAAGACAGGGTCTGGTCACTTAAGTACTCTTCGGCATGCTCAGCGTAGTGCTCAGCACACCAAGCTGCTTTAAGGACTTCTGCACGGGCTTCTTTAATAGGCTTGCCCATCTCTTCGGTCATGGGAACCGCCAGCATTTCGACGCTTTCACGCATGATGCGCGCAACTCGGGTCAGTACGTCGGCTCTTTCTTTAAAGCTGCGTTTACGCCAGAGCTGCCAGGCATCAAAAGATGCCTGAATCTTGCTGTCCATCTCTTCCGGAAGAAGGGAGGGCTTCTGGTAAAGGGTCTGACCTGTTGTTGGATTAGTAACGGTGAACATATCAGGCTCCTTGTGATTTTTTGGCGTTAGCGTTTTTTCCACCGCTTTTTTTCGGTTTCTCCTGCTTGGCGCTTTTCAGGGCCTGTACCGTTTGCTGAGCATTTTCTGTTGTGAACGTGCTGATGACATCCTTGATTTCGGTTTCAGGCTTGATGACAAAATCTTCTTCCATACCGTCAAAGAAAGATGCGCAGCCCTTGTCGGTGATATAGATGGTGTCGGAGATACCGCAGGTTTTATCGCCATCAACACCCCACATCCAGGGGATGATATGGAAGGTCATACCAGGTTCCAGAATGGTACTGTCACCCTGTTTCAGGCTGATGATATAACCTTCATCCCAGCTTGGCGGGAAGGCGATACCGATGGAGTAACCGGAACGGGTAATCAGGCGGGCACCCACATCATTATCGGTAATGATGGTGCGTACCAGATTATCGGCATCGGATACGGTCATTCCCGGTCTCAGTTCCGCCCGTACATGTTTGAGGGCATTTTTCATGGTCTCCTGAGCTTTATACATGGAATCGGACAGGTCTCCGCAAACCACTGTCCGCATCATGGCGGTGTGATAGCGGCGGTAGCAACCGCCGACTTCCAGAAACACATGTTCTCCGGCCTGCACTTTGCGTCCTTCCCAGGTGGCGTGACCAATCATGGAGCGGGGGCCTGAGGTGACGTAAGGCATGACTGCCGGAGGTTCGCCACCAGCCCGGAACATCGCCTCACTAATTGCGGCACCGATCTCATTTTCGGTAACGCCGGGGTGAACGGCATCAAAGCCAGCACGCATGCCTGCCACTGTCGCTTTTGCAGCGATGCGCATAATCTCAAGTTCTGCCTCAGATTTGCAGGCACGACCCTCTTCGACGATGCCGAAGCAGTCCATCAGGCGGCCTTCAGTAAAGGCGGTATGCAGATAGTCCTGATGATAAGCAGGAAAGAAGTAACTGTTACGCTCATACCCCAGCACTTTGTCAGACAAGCCAAACTCCCGCAGAGACTCGATCAGCATCTGGATCGCATCCCCGGTATCCGGGTAGGGGCGGGTTTTCTCTACCCAGGTACGGGCATGGATGTTGGACTCTTCCATCTTGCGGGTGATCATGAAGGGCTCATCATCCAGAGGAACCACCAGTGCCTGAAAGTATGAATATCCTGTGGTCTGATAGTCCGTCAGGTACATCAGATTTTCCGGATCGGTGATAATCACGGCATCCAGTAACCGTTTTGCCATACGCTGGCGCAACTCGCTCAGCCGGCGTTCGTATTCGGCAAAAGGAAACGTCATGTCATCTCTTTGCTTCATGCGCGGCCCTCCATCACAGTGGCAACAGCACGTTCCAGAATTTGCAGGCCTTCCTCAAGATCGTCATCCGGAATGGTGAGTGGCGGAATCAGCTTGATTACCTGCCCACCAACACCGCATGGACCGACTAAAAGACCGGACTCGAAGCAGGTTTTGGCGATCGCTTTTGCGGCATCGCCATCTTTGGTATCCAGCGCCTGAATCATACCTTTGCCCCGGGAGGTAACGTTGGGGTAGCGGGCTGCAATATCTGACAGACGCGCAGCAATCATCTGGCCACGCTCTTTGGTCAGATCCATCAGCGCGTTATCTTCGAAATAACGCAGTGCCTCGCGACCCGCGACAAAGGAGAAGCCCTGTCCCCGGAAAGTGCCGGTATGTTCACCGGGTTGCCAGTGGGCATCATGCTCTGGTTTCACCAGATTCATCGCCAGAGGGGTACCAAAACCGCCGATGCCTTTGGCAAGGCAGATAATATCGGGATCGAGTCCTGTTTTATCAAAACTGAAGTAACTGCCCGTGCGGCCACAACCGACCTGAATTTCATCGATAATCAGCAGGGCACCCAGGTCTTTGGCCAGCTGTTGCAGTTCCATAAGCCAGGCTTCACTGGCGATGTTGACGCCCCCTTCGGCCTGAATGGTTTCCACGATAAAGGCAGCTGGAGGTTCGAAACCGCTGGAACTGTTTTCGAAACCTTCCCGCAGGGTTTTCAGGCAACCGGAACCACAGCCAAGATTGGTTTCAAAGGGAGCGTGGCTGACGTTGGTTAGCGGTACACCGGCGGCCTTACGGAAGTATTGGTTTGCTGTGCAGGCAAGAGCGCCTAATGTCATGCCGTGAAAGCCTTGGCTGAAGGCAACAACATGATGACGTCCGGTAACCCGACGGGCCAGTTTCAGAGCGGCTTCTACGGAGTTGGTACCGGTTGGCCCCATAAACTGCATTTTGTAGTTCATCTGACGGGGTTTGAGGATGGTTTCGGCAAAAGCGCTGATGAAGTCCCGTTTTACCGTGGTGCTCATATCCAGACTGTGGGCAACACCGTCTGCCTGTATGAAATCGATCAGAGCCTGTTTCATGCGCGGATTGTTGTGACCGAAATTGAGTACACCGGCACCGGCAAAGAAGTCGATGTAGCTTTTCCCCTGCTCATCAACCTGTCGGGCATTTGATGCGGATGCAAACACCGTTGGGTAAGCCCGGGAGTAGCCCCGGATCTCGGATTCCCATTGCTCAAAAATTTCCATAACCCCTCCAAAACTGCCTTAATGGGACAATAGTTGTTCCCTTTTAAGTCAGTGTGTCGGTACCACCGTTGCGGTGGCACGGTATTTAAATGCAGCCAGTTATGAACAAACAAAGCCGGGCAGATTGTGACCGGGTCAAACTTTGTTACCACTGACCAAAATGATGACAGACCGTGCCGGATACAGAGATCCGGCTGAAAAAAAGCCGCCGGTTGCAAAGTCCCTTCAGCCAGAATTGGCAATAAAATGAAAGGGCGCAATCGGCGGTTTTTTAATGGTCTGCCTTCACCGTAGGTGATATAGCGCTATCCTGCAAGCCGGTATAAAAAACTCATCTATTGATGGTGTTCAGGCTAAAAGGTGCGCATTTTTATGCTTTTTACTGGCTTTTAGCCTCTTTTGTGAGCATTTGACTCCGCAATCGGCAGGGCTTGATTCCAGGTCAGACTTTTAAAACATGAGTTGGCGGTAATGGGGCTCCGGTCAGCCGGGCGAACAGAGCAACAACCTGTGGCAGTAAACGGTCATTGAACTGATAGTGTGGGCTGTGGCATGGGGCGGTAAACTCATTGTTTTCGGCCATGCCGATTAGGGCAAAAGCACCGGGAATCTTCTGCAGGTAATAACTGAAATCTTCTGATGCCATGATGGGGACCGGTGTGCTGCTTTGCCAGTTATCTCCCAGCTGTTCTTTCAGCGCCTGCCGGAAAGCGGTTGCAGCTTGCGTGTCGTTTACGGTCGCTTCATAGCGGGAACGGATTTCGACATCTACCTCAACACCGTAGGTGCGGGCGGTATCCTGACAGATCTGTTCAATCAGGCTGTTGATGGGTTGGCGCTGGTCCGGTGATGAGAGGCGAATACTGCCTTCGATCAGGGCTTGTTCCGGGATAACGGTCGCGGCACTTTCCGCCTGAAACGAGCAGACGCTGACCACGGCGGCATCCTGTGGGGCAATGCGACGACTGATAATTTGTTGCAGGTTAAGCACCATCGCAGAGCCTGCCAGCAGAGGATCGCGGCAGAGTTCCGGCTGACTGGCATGGCCGCCTTTGCCCTTTACCCGGATATGGAAGGTACCGTTGCCCGCCATCACGGTGCCATCGGGACAGACCGCCTGACCGTAGGGGATTGCAGGCCAGTTATGCCAACCGTAGATACGGTCAATGCCTTTGAGGGCTCCGGCATCAATCAGGGCTTTTGCACCGTGACCACCTTCCTCTGCAGGCTGAAAGATCAATGTGACCGGGCCGGGGAGCTGATCTTCGTGAGCTTTCAGCCAGGCTGCGGTCGCCCAAAGGGCTGCGGTGTGGCCGTCATGGCCGCAGGCGTGCATACAGCCGGAGGTTTCTGACGCAAAGCTGACGTCGGCTTCTTCCTGAATCGGCAGGGCGTCGATATCTCCTCTAAGGGCGATATGCGTGCCGGGAGCATCTGCTGCCAGCGTTGCCAGCGTGCCGACTTTTTCATATGCCCGCCAGGGAATCTGCAGTTGATCAAGATGCTGTCGAATGGTTTGGCTGGTTTGGACTTCCTGCCAGGTCAGTTCCGGCTGACGGTGCAGTTGCTGACGAAGCCGGGTGGCCTGTTGAGCGATTTCGGACCAGTGGTCTTCAGCTGTTTTTTTGTTATCTGTTTGATCTTTATGGGTTTCTATCGAATTGTTCACAGGATCCTCCTAATCGTTGGCGTCATTACCTCATTCTGTTATTGCTCCCTTTACCCTAGTCATGGGGCGCAAAACTGCAAGCCCTGTGCCCAATGTTGTATTTCGTAAGAATATTAATCTTCATCTTTGAACGGTTTCTTATGGAGTATTTCTCTCATTGCTTGAGTAACGATTTGTTACACTTTGTATTGCAAGATAACAATAATGTGGGGACGTACTTATGAATCAGATAAAATTTCCGACAGTTCTGAAGCAGAGCAATCTTACTCAGTAACCCAAAGCTTTACTGGCACAGAAGCCTATCTTGCGATCCACTTTGAATCCTTTGGTAACTGTTTAGAAGAATCTGAGGGTGGTAATGGCAACTTCTGCCCTAAGAAAGATGAGAGTGAATAAGGCGGTCTGACTAAACCTGCCTAAGCCCCACCAAAAAAGCCCCGTCAGGGGCTTTTTTGCGTTTGGGTGATGCGATAAATATGAGAATCAGCGGATATATTTGTTGGCCAGTTTTTCAGCCAGTTCCTGCTGAACTTTCGTTTGTTCTGTCCAGATTTTCTCGGCCAGCCAGGGCTTTTTGGCATAGAACTGCCGGCTCAGCATCAGGTAATAATCTTCTTCATACAGACTGTATTCTGCCCGGCTGATCAGATCGCTCAGTTCCGGGTGCATGCGGGCAAGCGTTTCGACATGCTCTGCAACCAGAACGGCTGCCGGTACTTCACGCTGCAGCATCGCCTGTAAGGCTTCGGTGGTTGTTGCAAAGCTCACCACCGGATAATTGTTCTCTTCCAGTAGTGGAATCACCGGGCTGTCGGTTTTTACTGCCACACTTTGACCTTTCAGGCCATAGATACGGTCGCCGTCTGTGGTGACCCGGCGATTGTCCTTGATGCGATAGAGGGCGTATTCTTCACCGTAAAGCTTTTGGCGCGGATCAACTTTCGCTTTTGTGAAGGGGTACTTCCCGGTAAAAAGCCAGTGTTCACGGTAGGGAACATTAAAAAAACCATCCAACTTGCCGGTTTTGACCTGTTCCAGGCAGTCGTTAAATTCGCAGCGGACCAGCTGAAAGCGGACTTCTTTGACCCGCTTACCCACTTCCTGCATCACTTCCACGCTATAACCAGGGTTGTTAGCAGGAATTTCTTTACCGGAGTCCAGATAGTAAGGTGCATCGGCTTCGGTTGGATAACCCACCAGAAAACGTATCGGGGCAGCATCAGCCAGAGAAACAGGCAGTAAGGTCATCAGGCCGAGGCTAAGTAATGAGGCGGTTTTTTTAACCGCTTTGAAACGTGGAAAAGACATGAATGATGCACCTCCGGCTTATCAGTCGGGCTTTGTTACCTGTGTCGTTCTAAAGGAAAACAGGTGAGAAAGCCGTTTGCCAGCACCTCTTGTGATGGCTCAGGTATTAAGTGTCATGGTTCAGTTGTTGAGTGTCATGATGACCGTAAAACAGATTATCATAAGCGCTGTCAGAATAACCTTCTGCTTTCGCTTCAATGTGCCGCAGAGTTGTTGTTTAGCCTTGTTGATTGGATTGTTCTTATATTATGAGCCATAAGCCGGAATATTTTATGCACAGAGCCTTAGAGTTGGCTCAGCAGGCGGCGGATGAGGGTGAGGTGCCTGTTGGTGCTGTGGTGGTCTATAAAGGTGAGATTGTTGGCCGTGGTTGGAATCAGCCGGTTGCCGGATGCGATCCTACTGCTCATGCTGAAATTATGGCATTACGGGATGCCGCCAAGCAGTTGGACAACTATCGCCTGAATGAGTGTGATCTGTACGTCACGCTTGAACCCTGCACCATGTGTGCTGGTGCGATTATCCACAGCCGTATCCGTCATGTGTATTACGGTGCGGCAGAGCCACGAACCGGTGTTAATGAGAGCATTTGCAATTTGTTTGCTCAACCCTGGTATAACCACAGAGTCGAGGTGACAGGTGGTCTCTTATCGGGGAAAAGTAAACAGATCATGAAGGCTTTTTTTGCTACGCGCAGAAAGGATGGCTGATGAAACCATCCTTTACTGTTCTTTCTGATATTCCCTTAAACCGGGCTTTCAGAATCAGAGCGTTTCACCGCTAAAATTCAGGTGATAGCTAATGCCTGCCTGCAGCTCGCTGTCCTGCTCGTCCTGCCACAGATCACTTGTTTGACTGACATGCAGTGACCAAAACTGATCGTTTTCCGGTTGCCAGTTAATGGCCATTGTCACTCTTTCCGGAGTCTTTTCGGTAGGGAGACCAAATTCTGAGATGAGTTCCTGGTGACCGTCAGTACTCAGATCTGTTGTCAGGCGATCATAGCGTCCCAGAATTTGCCATTGAGGGGAAATCCTGAACGCTGCAATTGAATAAAAGCCTGAGCTTCTATCGTTGATATTCAGTAGCTGGCTGGTGGTGGTCGCTTCTGTATCCCGGGAGATCTGAAAGAATTCTCCACTTAGCTGCAAGTATTTGTTCTGCCATCGTCCTGACAATATCCACAGATCGAACTCCCCGGAGAGGTCGTAGCTCAGATCGGAATCCCCATGACTGTGACTGCTGTCGCTGGTTTGGTAGTTTTGCTGGCCGAATAGATAGGCGAGCCGGGTATCCAGATGTCCCCAGCTGCTCAGGTCTATGCTCTGATCCAGGTAGAGCGTTTGAGTCTGGCTGAAATCATCCGTTTTTTCACCGGAGATGCTATTGGTGCCGGAAAAAGCCTCGATACCGATCAGGGTGCCTGAACCTGCGCTTAGACTGGCTCTCAGGCCGTTATCACGTAACTCACCACCAAGGGCGTAGTGGTAGATTAAGGGCGCGTCAGGCATTAAGACGTTGCTGTATCCCTGTTCATTGTAGTAACCGAGGGACGAGTAAAACTGTCCTGCACGAAGCTGCAGGGCGCTCAGCGGGTTACCCTGAATAAAGCCCTGGTCGAGCTCTAAGCCGGTTTCACCATCGTGACTGTGATTGCTGATAGCCGCGTGAGCCATCCAGCGCCCGTTGAGCTGGGTGCTGACTGATAAACGGATCTCTGCAGGGTTAACACCGGATTCAAGGGATTCGGCCGTGTACATAAGAGGCGTTGTTAGCTGGTACTTTTCGCCGCTAACGTCCGATAGCAGATGTTGTTCAACCGACAGATCGAGAAGTAACCCGGTATCCGGAACCTTCAGTTGGTTTCCGTGGGCTGCCACATTCTCCGAAAAAAGCATCAGAAGTACCGTCACCGACGTCAGGGTCCTGGCGTACAAACCGGTGGATTTACTCATATGGATTTGCAAAACGTTCATCCTTATTAAAACTGTCGTCCGTCAGAGATTTAAGGAAGTTAATCAGGTCTGTTTTTTCCTGATTTGAAAGTTCGAAGCCGCCAACAAAACCACTTTTGTTCGGATTGAGGCGACCATCGCCAGTAGCCTGCCCATTAACGGTTGTTGGTGCTCGCCCTCCGGCTGCGTAGTGCTCGATGACTGCTTCCAGCGTAGCGATGGAGCCGTCATGCATGTATGGCGCAGTGACTTCGATATTGCGCAGCGAGACGGGGCGGAATTTTCCTTTGTCTGATGCTTTACCGGTCAGCTCAAACAATCCTTGGTTTTCAGCAGGGTAGCTACCGTTTCCGTCCAGGTTGTACAGGCCGTTATTGAAGAATGGCGCTTCAAAAAATACGGTTTTGCTATGCCGGGTCGATTGGGAGAAGTTAAAGCCTCCGTGACAATGGAAGCACTCTGTTCGCTCACTGAAAAACAGATCCATTCCTCGTTTTTGCGAGTCGGTCAGTGCCGTGCTATCCCCTGCTTCGTAACGGTCATAAGGCGTGTTAAATGAGACCATTGAGCGGATAAAAGACGCCAGAGCCTGTGATATTTGCTGGTAATTCAGGTCACTCTTGTCCGGGTAGGCAGCGCTGATTAGCTTTTGGTACTCGGGGTCCTGCGTTAGGCGTAAAAGGATTTCGGCCTTGTTGCTGTCATTCACTCCGAGCTCGACCGGGAATTCACCAAATAAAGGGACGGCATGCTGAGTCTCAAGGTCGGTTAATGAGTGATTACCCCAGGTGAAGGTCGAGTTATACGCAACATTTAATAAGCCCTGAGAGTTTCTCGCGAGCTGTTCACCCGTTGAGCCTGTGGGCAGGGCAATGCCATCAGCAAAACCGAGTTCAGGAAAATGGCAGCCGGCGCAGGATTGTGTCTGGTTGCCTGATAGGCGGGTATCAAAAAAAAGGTGCCGGCCCAGTTCAACCTTTTCCTGAGTGATCGGGTTGTTCTCGGGTACAAAGGGCTTGGGGATATGGCTTGGAATTCTGAAGTCATAATCCGAGTCACTACCCGTCTGAAACTCATCATGCTGCCAGGATGAATCACCGCAGGCGCTTAACAGAAGCGGGGCGGTCATGGCAAAAAACAATCTGAAAAACAGACCAGAAGAAGCCAGCATTGCTGGCCTCTCTGAGCTTTGCTTTAAAGCGGTTCGCATCATAGGCTTCCCTTGGCAAACAGCTTTTGTTCACCGGAAGCGCTCAGCCCCAGATTTTTGAAGATCTCGGTGCAATCTGGATCGGTTGCGCCTGACATGCAACCGAAAGGATACGGAGTACTGGTCGACAGATCTGTTGTAGCCATCAGTTTGCCGTAATCAACAATCACCTTGTTGGCTTCTGCATTGAAGTTATTCAGGGTAATGGTTGGGCGGTTTTCATTGGTGCAGGTGACGGTTTCGCCCTGGGTTGGGTCGCCAGAACAGTCGGTGCTGCCTAAGTGCAGGAACCAGGCTGTTGTACTCTGAGTGCCACCGGTATTATCGGTATAGTCGTAAGGGGTTGTTAGAGACAAATCAATGCGAGCGTGTTTATAGCCACTTTGCCAGCGCCAGAAAAGGCCCGAGATATTCAGAGGTGATGGTGCAGCGGTTGAGTCCTGATGATTGGTTTGGCCGGGTACGCCAACGCTGAATTCCAGACCGGTATAGTTACCTTCAGCAACCTTACCTTTGATCTGCATATTGGTGGCTGGAGTACCGGATGTGCAGGTACCGTCACCGGTTTCAAAATCAAGAAGAGCCACTTCATCGGTTTGCCAGGCGCCGTCGTTCGTTAAGCTGACAGCGTGTTTTTTGCCACTGGCATCGATAAGGTTAACGTCATGTATATAGAGGCGAAAGTCTTGGAAACTAGCCTGGGAGCCCTTTGTTCCAAGTCCTGAATAGGTGTCATTACAGCTAAAGCTTTGTTCATTAACCTGAGCTTCAAATTGGATGGCCACATCTCGGGTATTGCTTTGTTCTTTATTATTACCGTCATCGTCGCCCAAACAACCTGTTAACGTTGTTATGCTGGCAAAAGCGCCAAGTATCATCATTTTTTTCATTGTGAGCTGCTCCTCCTTGTTTGAAGGGGCAATCATAGTTGGGGCGATTTGCAGGGAAAATCTGACATAGTGTCGCGCGGCAATGCGCCTCAGCGGCAGAGTGTCGCAGGGATAGGAGAGGGAATGAATAGGATTATGTTGATTAGTTGATTAGTTGATTAAAGGACCGGTGGCACAATGCTGAAGCTAACCGCTTCATCTACGGTCTTTTCGGTTGCCTGATTCTGTGCCACCTGCTGCAGGCGGCTGTCGTACCAGGTCAGAATATCGTAGTACTGACGGATATTCTGCACGTAATGCACCGGTTCTTCGCCCCGGGCAAAGCCGTGTTTGGTGAAGCGATACCAGTTCCGTTTCTGCAGCAGTGGCAGGTGCTCACGGACATCGATCCATTTGTTAGGATCTTTCTTCATATGCTCGGTGATCTTACGGGCATCTTCCAAATGACCATAACCCACGTTGTAGGACGCCAGGGCCATCCAGGTACGGTCCGGTTCCAGAATCTGCTCCGGCATACGGCGAATCAGTTTGGACAGATAGCGGGCACCGCCATAGATACTTTGCTTCGGATCAAGTCGGTTGCTCACGCCCATATCGCTGGCCGTATTCAGGGTCAGCATCATGATGCCACGCACACCCGTTGGCGATTTTGCCCGGGGGCGCCAGTGAGACTCCTGATAACCTGTCGCTGCCAATAGCCGCCAATCCAGATTGTATTTTTCTGCTGCCTGTTTGAAGTGTTTTTCGTATTTGGGCATACGGTTACGGATATGGCGTAAGAAAAGTTGAACACCAACGTAGTTCAGCTCTTCAGTATGACCAAAATAGCGGTCTTTGATCTGAGAAAGCGTGCCATTGGCTTCGATCTGATTAAAAAAGTCCCGGACAGCGTTATAGAGAGTATTGTCACGATGCTTTGGCATCGCCCAAGCCAATTTATGAGGTTCATCAAGGGTGAAGGCTTGTTTGGCCCGTGAGTAATAGGCCTTATTGATATCAAATTCATTGGAATTGATAACCGCGGCATCCAGTTCCTGCTCATGGACCATGCGGATCAGGTCGGTGGCTTCCAGGTCGCTGGTTTCTTTCCAGCTGAGCTTTGGATGTTTCTGCTGAAGTTCCCGCAAGAGCTGCGCATTATTTGTACCGGCAATAACGGCGGTTTGCTTACCGATCAGGTCTTCTATGGTGCGCGGAGTTTTCTTTTTGCGGTTGTAGATCACAACCGGCTGAACATCCATATAACTCTGACTGAAATAGACCTGACTGGTGCGTTCAAGACTGATCTCAAGACCGGCGGCGGCCAGATGGGCATCACCGTTTTCCAGTGACTGATAGATATCCTGAATATCGTGGTTGCTGTCAATTTCCAGCTTTACACCCAGGTGATCAGCAAACATGCTGGCCAGCTCGTACTCAAGGCCTGCGGGACCATCAGAGCCTTCGTAATAGGTGGTGGGCGTATTACGGGTCAGAATCTTAAGAGTGCCGGTTTGCTTAACTTCTTCCAGAACCGTGGGTTGGTTACAGCCAGACAAAGACACCGCCGCCAGCAGCGTCGCTGTGGCTATTGTGAACTTTGTAAAATGTAAAAGAGGCTGTTTTAGCACAGTATTCACCATGTTCTGTAAAAGTGGCGGCAGAGATATTTACCGCTAAATTACCGACTGTCTCACAGAGGAAAAAAGTGTACAGAGACCCATTGTCGCATTTTTTTTGCTTAAAATGACACATCGGATAAACGAAGTATCAAGAAAGTCATCTTCAGATTGGCTTTAAACACAGGGTTTGCAGTATTATTGGCCCCCTCATCATTTCTGCTTTTTTTAACAGAGTAACTGAATTATATCTTTTCCTCCTGTTTAATAGAGTAGAACAAGTTCCGGTTTCCGTTTTTTTTAAAGAGGCTTCTTTTCGTCATGCTTAAATTGCGTGGAGCGCCCGCCCTTTCTGCTTTCCGAACCCGTAAGCTGTTATCTGCCCTGCAAGAGTCAGTTCCAGCGGTTCAGAATGTACACGCTGAGTTCATGCATTTTGCAGAGCTGACCGCTGATCTGACCGCTGAGCAGCAAACGGTTCTTGACCGTATTCTGCGTTACGGCCCCAAGTCTGATCTGCAGGAGCCTTCCGGCACCCTGTTTCTGGTGGTGCCCCGTCCGGGAACCATTTCGCCCTGGTCTTCCAAAGCGACAGATATTGCCCATAACTGCGGCCTGAATGAAATCAGCCGTATTGAACGCGGTATTGCTTACTATATCCAGGCAGAAAATTTATCAGCTACAGATTTGGCGATTGTTAAAGGTCTGTTGCATGACCGCATGACTCAGGCGGTTCTGACCGATCTGGATCAGGCTTCTGGTTTGTTCAGCCATGAAGAACCCCGTCCGCTGACTTCTGTGGATATTCTGGGCCGTGGCCGTCCGGCTCTGGAAGAGGCGAACCAGTCTCTGGGTCTGGCACTGGCAGACGATGAGATCGATTATCTGGTACAAAGTTTCATCGATCTGGGTCGTAACCCGAATGACGTTGAGCTGATGATGTTTGCACAGGCGAACTCTGAGCACTGCCGTCACAAGATCTTCAACGCCAGCTGGACCATTGATGGCGAGCAGCAGGAGAAATCGCTGTTCGGCATGATCAAGAACACCTATGAGCAGAGCCCGACGGATGTTCTTTCTGCTTATAAAGACAACGCCTCTGTGATTGTGGGTCATGAAGCGAACCGCTTCTTCCCGAATCCGGAGACTAAAGAATACGCGAAGCACAACGAGCCGGTTCACCTGCTGATGAAGGTGGAAACCCATAACCACCCAACTGCGATTGCGCCTTTCCCGGGTGCAGCGACAGGCTCCGGTGGTGAGATCCGTGACGAAGGTGCTACCGGCCGTGGTTCCAAGCCAAAAGCAGGTCTGACCGGTTTCACCGTCTCTAACCTGAATATCCCTCAGTTCAACCAGCCTTGGGAAGGCGCTTATGGTAAGCCGGAGCGTATCGTTTCTGCGCTGGATATCATGATCGAAGGTCCTCTGGGTGGTGCCGCATTTAACAACGAATTTGGTCGTCCGAACCTGAACGGTTACTTCCGTACGTTTGAACAGGAAGCGACCGGTGTGAACGGCAACGAGATGTGGGGTTACCACAAGCCGATCATGCTGGCCGGTGGTATGGGTAATATCCGTGCTGACCACGTTGAGAAAGGCGAAATTGAAGTTGGCGCTAAACTGATCGTTCTGGGTGGCCCGGCCATGCTGATCGGTCTGGGTGGCGGCGCGGCGTCTTCTATGGCGACCGGTGCAAGTTCTGAAGATCTGGACTTTGCTTCTGTACAGCGTGAAAACCCTGAGATGGAACGTCGCTGTCAGGAAGTGATCGACCAGTGCTGGCAGCTGGGTGACAAGAACCCGATCAGCTTTATCCACGACGTAGGTGCCGGTGGTCTGTCCAACGCACTGCCGGAACTGGTTAAAGATGGCGAGCGCGGCGGTCAGTTCAATCTGCGTAAAGTGCTGAATGACGAGCCGGGCATGAGCCCGCTGGAAATCTGGTGTAACGAATCTCAGGAACGCTACGTAATGGCGGTTTCTCCTGAGAATCTGGAAGCGTTTGAAGCGATCTGTGCCCGTGAGCGTTGCCCGTTTGCTGTAGTGGGTGAGGCCACTGAAGAGATGCACCTGACCGTTCAGGACACTGTGTTCAGCAATGAGCCGGTTGATCTGCCAATGAGCGTACTGTTCGGCAAGCCGCCTAAGATGCACCGCGAATTTAACCGCGTAAATCCTGAGCTGCCTGAGCTGAAACTGGAAGGCGTTGAGCTGAAAGAAGCCGCTAAGCGTGTTCTGCAGCTGCCGACGGTTGCCAGCAAAAACTTCCTGATCACCATTGGTGACCGTTCCATTACCGGTATGGTGGCCCGTGATCAGATGGTCGGTCCCTGGCAGGTGCCGGTAGCTGATGTTGCCGTAACCACCACCACTCAGGACTCCACCACAGGTGAAGCGATGGCGATGGGCGAGCGTACTCCGCTGGCGCTGATCAACCCGGCTGCTTCTGGTCGTATGGCGGTAGCTGAGGCGATCACCAACCTGGCTGCGGCTCAGATCAACAAGATGGGCGACATTAAGCTGTCGGCTAACTGGATGTCTGCGGCAAGCCACAACGGCGAAAATCAGGCGCTGTTCGACACCGTAAAAGCGGTCGGTATGGAACTGGCTCCTGAGCTGGATATCGCGATTCCGGTGGGTAAGGACTCTATGTCCATGCGTACTGTTTGGGACGATAACGGTGAAGAGAAAGCGGTAACGTCTCCGCTGTCTCTGGTGATTACCGGTTTTGCCCCGGTAGGCGATGCCCGTAAGACCCTGACTCCTGAACTGCGTACTGACAAAGGCGAAACAGACCTGCTGCTGATCGATCTGGGTCGTGGTCAGAACCGTCTGGGCGGTTCTGCACTGGCACAGGTGTTCAATCAGGTCGGTAACGAAGCCCCTGATCTGGATGATGCCGAAGACCTCAAAGCCTTCTTCGCGGTTGTTCAGGGGCTGAACCAGGATGGCAAGCTACTGGCTTACCATGACCGTTCTGACGGTGGTCTGTTCGCGACACTGGCTGAGATGTCTTTTGCCGGTCACACCGGTCTGAATATCAAACTGGATCTGATCGCTGACAGCAATAACGATCAGGACGTACTGGCGGCTCTGTTCAACGAAGAACTGGGCGCTGTAGTACAGATCAAGCGTGATGATTCCGAAGAAGTGCTGGCTCAGTTCCAGGCGGCAGGTCTGGGTGACTGTGTAGCGGTTATCGGTGAGCTGAACGACGAAGACTGGGTACGTTTCACTTATGACGGTGAAGCGGTTCTGGAAAATGCCCGTGTGAACTACCAGCGTAAGTGGAGCGAAACCAGCTACCGCATTCAGGCGCTGCGTGACAACGCGGACTGCGCACTGGAAGAGTTTGAAGGCCTGCTGGATTCCACTAATCCGGGGCTGCACGCTGAACTGACTTACGACGTAAACGACGATATCGCAGCGCCTCTGATCGCTTCCGGCAACCGCCCTAAAGTGGCTATCGTACGTGAGCAGGGTGTTAATGGTCAGATCGAAATGGCTGCAGCCTTCGATCGTGCCGGTTTCGCAGCGGTTGACGTTCACATGAGCGACATTCTGGAAGGTCGTGTCACCCTGGATCAGTTCCGTGGTCTGGTGGCTTGTGGCGGCTTCTCGTACGGTGACGTACTGGGTGCCGGTGAAGGCTGGGCGAAGAGCATTCTGTTCAACGCCACGGCTCGTGAGCAGTTCAGGAACTTCTTCCACCGTGAAGATACCTTCGCGCTGGGCGTATGTAACGGTTGTCAGATGCTGTCTAACCTGCACGAGCTGATTCCGGGTGCTGAGCACTGGCCGCACTTTGTTCGTAACCAGTCTGAGCAGTTTGAAGCCCGTGTTTGTATGGTTGAAGTACAGGACAGCCCGTCTGTGTTCCTGCAGGGCATGGCAGGTTCCCGTATGCCGATCGCTGTGGCACACGGTGAAGGTCACGCTGAGTTTGCAAGCGTCGCAGAGCGTGACGCTCTGATCGAAAGCGGCAAGCTGGCTCTGCGCTATGTGGATAACTACGGCAAGGTGACTGAGACTTATCCGGCGAACCCGAACGGTTCTCCGGCGGGTATCACCGGTCTGACCACTGATGACGGTCGTGTGACCATTATGATGCCGCACCCTGAGCGTGTTTACCGTGCTGTTACCAACTCCTGGGCTCCGGATGAGTGGAGTGAGGATGGTGCCTGGATGCGTATGTTCCGCAACGCACGCGTTTGGGTCGGTTAATACCTGACCCATTCGACACAAAAAAGGCAGCTTCGGCTGCCTTTTTTGCATTTTGAGGATAGTACCTGAAGCCTGTATCAGGCAAAGAAGTAGGTCGGATAAGCGCCGTGGGCGCGCCATCCGACATTGCGGTTTGCAGAGGTGCTTGATTGCATTGGTGTCAGGTGTCAGGTGTCAGGTGTCGGATGACACGCCAATCATCTTCTGCGCCGTTTTATCGTTTCGTTTATGGCGCTTATCCGACCTACATCGAGTGGTGTGATTTTCAAAACAAGGATTCCTGCAGTTGCTCCGGTGCGTCCGGCCAGTGGCTGAATAGGGCGGCATCGGGAATAACCTGATTCAGCTGTTCGGCAAAATAAGCCGCCACTTCCGGTGCGTGGCTGTTGCTGGGGGTGTGCAGAAACATATAGGGCGTGCGGCCTTCCTCGATCCACTGTACGATCTTACCGACCCAGGGCTTGAGGTAGTGCAGGGTGCTCTGCCAGTCTTTGGCGGTGATAAAACGCACCATAGGATTCTGGCCGGTGGCGATGACATGCAGAGGCAGGTTGGGTTTGGCTTTTAACGCTTCCAGCGTGTCTTCATCATCTGCTGGATTCTTAAACAGCGCCCGGGTATCAAACTGGATTCGGTTGATGCTGTGTTCTATCAAAAGCGCATTCAGCTGGCGCTCGGTGTCATCTTTATTGAAAAAGCCGCGGTGACGCACCTCAAGGCTGAAGTTCATCTCCTTTGGCAGCATGCCGACAAACTGTTTCAGCACGCCAAAATGTTGAGGACTAAACGCATCCGGCAGCTGCAGAAAGATCATGCCGAGTTTTTCCTGCAGCAGCGAAAAACGCTCAAGAGCAGTCATCAGTTCTTCGTGCGGCACCTGCAGCAGGCGATCATGGGTAATGGAGCGGGGCAGTTTAAAGCAGAAGCGGAAATGTTCCGGTGTCTGGGCGTACCACTCCTGAACCGTTTGCGCTTCCGGTAAACCGTAGAAGCTGGTATTGCCTTCAACGGAGGAGAAATAGCGGCTGTATCTGCTCAGGGTCGATAACTGACTGCCACCGGACAAAGGCCCCTGTTGCCAGTGTTTGTGATTCCACTGAGATAATCCGATATAGCACTTTGCGCTGGCCGTCATAGCTAAGGTTCTTTTGGCAGATCCGGAGTAAGGTTTTTTGGGCCGTTAACAGGTGCATCAAACAGACTGTTACCACAATGAGGGCAGTGCATCTGATGACCCAGTTCCAATGTTTTATTGTGGATAATCTGGTTTAGATCTTCTTCTGAGATGCCAAACTGCTGACTAAGTCGCGCCAGGGCATGTTTCTCTGTCTCACTGAGATGGCCGTCCTCAAGGGCGTTGACGACTTCGGCTGTCATGGCTGATTTCCGGTTTTGCAGCTCTTCGGAGAAACGGGCGGCTAGCATACCGGCGGGCAGTGCAACGGTTCCGACACCTAAGAGCATGATCATAATAGCCAGAATTTTCCCGCCTGCCGTTACCGGAGTGATATCACCATAGCCAACGGTTGTCAGTGTGACGACCGCCCACCAGATCGCATCTAAAACACTTTTAAAAGCATCAGGCTGGGCCTTGTGTTCCAGCGCGAACATCACGCAGGCGGCAAGGACTACCAGCACCAGTACGGCAAATACAGCAGAAGCCAGTGATGCCAGTTCAGAGCTGACTACCTTCAGAAAAATATCCATGCTGCGGATATAGTGAGACAGTTTCAGAAGACGAAGTAAGCGTAGTAGTCTGAGGTAGCGCAGATCGATACTGATAAACAGAGACAGATAAAAAGGAATAATAACAATAAGATCAATCAGGGCGATGGGGGAAAAAATATAACGCAGCTTGCCTTTAATACCGGGGCCAAATTTGGGGTTTTCGGGACTGATCCAAACCCGCACCAGATATTCGATGGTAAAGATAGCAACAGAGAAAAGTTCAAGAGCATAGAAATAGCCGGCATAGACTTTTCCAATCTCAGGTACGGTTTCCAGAATCACACCTGCCACATTAAGGACAATCAGGGCGATGATAAAGCCGTTGATCAGCTTGCCTGTAAGTGTAAAGGCCTGCTCTCCATCAAGCAGCTGAAAGCAGCGACGGCGAAGTTGGTTTGAGGTCATGGATGTTGCCTTGTGATCTGGTGTCCTTAACCTGATTGTAAAGGAAAAAAGATTAGGATAGTCAGCTATTGCTAATAAACCTCAGTAAAATCACAGGAAAAGTAAGTATCTTTGCTTATAAACGGTATTCAGTCACCGAAATTCAGCTATTCTGCAGTGAGTATATTTTCCGGCGTAAGTCGTCAGCGACAGGGATGAAGGATGTCTTCAATTAAATCAGAATCAGCGGCTCACAAAGTTGTCATGACAGCTTTAGACTGTTTCTCACCAGATAGGTTATTGCCACTTCATACCTCTCTTGAAAGCTGGCGTTTGCAGTTTAATGCGCTGCTGGCCATGCTTCCTCCAGAGAAAACAGTGGCAACACCGGAGGGGGCGCGACAGGCGCTGGCAGGCATTACCACCCGCTTTGTTTCACCGGGACCTGAACTCTTTCGGGTCGAAGATGCTGCTCTTGAATCTACGGATGCGTCTGAAAAATCTCTGCCCCTTAGGCTGTATCAGGCTACAGAGCAGCCGGATACTTTGGTGCTTTTTGTGCATGGGGGTGGTCATATGGCCGGCAGTATTGAGGTTTATGATCCTATCTGCCGCCGACTGGCTAAACAGAGTGGTCAGGCAGTGTTGGCGATGGATTATCCTTTGGCGCCTGAGAATCCCTGGCCTGCTGGCATTGAAAGCGTTGCCGATCTGATGAGACGTTTGCCTGAGGTGCTTGATGAGTTGCAGCTGGCATCCGGTATCAGAGTGGTCATGATGGGGGATTCTGGTGGTGCGGCTATGGCAGCGACGCTTTGTCTGCAGCAACCGGAAACTCTGGCAGGCTATCCGGAGGCCTTGGTTCTGCTTTACCCTAGCCTGGATTACCGCATGCTGGCGGATTCAATACAGCAGTTTTCTGACGGGTATTTTCTGACTGAAGAAAGAATGCGCTGGTACTTTGATCAGTACCTGCAGGGGAAGGCTGATCCGCTTTCCATTTCGCCCCTCGAAATGCCGGTGCCGGCTTATTTCCCCAGAACCTTGCTGATGAGTGCGGGGTACGATCCCCTGAGGGATGAGGCCGGGTATTTCTTCGATAAGTTAGTTGAAGCCGGAGTGGGTGTTGAGGGCGTCTGCTATGAGCAGATGCTACACGCATTCCTGAATCTGGAGTCGCTGGTGCCGGAAGTGTGTGAGCGGGCCTATAACGACATCAGCCGCTTTATAGCGGCTGATTGAGGCGTTGAATGAAGGGGGGGCGGCAGCGTTATGAGCTGCGCTTTTTCTTGCCCTTCTTCACTTCTTTACAACAGACTTTCTGTACAAAGTTGCCGCTGATCTCCAGAGTTTCCAGGCGATATGGACCAAAGCTCATACAAACGGGGGCTTCCGGAATCGCTTCAAGATGCTCAATGATCAGGCCGTTCAGGGTCTTAGGGCCATCAACCGGCAGTGCCCAGTCCAGTGTCTTGTTGATATCGCGGATGCTGGCCGCACCATCGACTTCAAAGTTACCATTGCCGTCCGGCTTGATCTCATCATTGTGACCGCTCATCGGTGAGGTAAAATCACCGACAATCTCTTCCAGAATATCTTCCAGCGTGACAATCCCGAGTACATCACCGTATTCGTCCACAACAATACCGATACGGCGCTTCAGGCGCTGAAAGTTCAGCAGCTGAGTCTGTAAAGGTGTGGTTTCCGGAATAAAGTAAGGCTCGCGGGCTTCTGCCAGCAGGTCTTCCTTTGTTGGCATCTGGCGGGCCATAAAGCGGGATGCATTACGCATATGCAGAATGCCCAGTACGTTGTTCACGTCGCCTTTGTAGAGAATCAGGCGTGTGTGTTCGCAGTTCTGAAGCTGCTCAATAATAGACTCAAGCGGGTCATCCAGATTGATACCCTGTATTTCATGGCGCGGAATCATGATGTCGTTCACGGTCATGGATTCCAGATCCAGAATGCTTAGCAGCATCGTTTTGTGGCGGCGGGGAATCATAGCACCGGCTTCGAGTACAACCGTGCGTAGCTCTTCCGGGGTCAGCTGGTCATTGCTGCTATCGTTCTGGTTTACCCCCATCACTTTCAGTAGCCCGTTGGTAATGGAGTTGACCATAAAGACCAGCGGATACATCAGTTTCAGTAAAGGCGTCAGAAGCAGTGATGCAGGATACGCCACGCGCTCAGGGTGGAGTGCCGCCAGTGTTTTCGGGGTGACCTCAGCAAAAATCAGAATAACCAGAGTTAGCAGAGCAGTGGCGATGGCGATACCGGCATCGCCGTACAGACGAACGGCAATAACCGTGGCGATAGCGGATGCGAGAATATTAACGAAGTTGTTACCGATCAGGATCACGCCAATCAGGCGATCAGGGCGTTCCAATAGTCTGCTGACACGCAGCGCCCCTTTGTCGCGGTTCTTTGCTTTGTGGCTTAACCGATAGCGGTTAAGTGACATCATGCCGGTCTCTGAACTTGAGAAGAAGCCGGAACAGATAATCAGAAAGGCTAAAAGTCCAAATAAAATGCCAAGGGGGGTGTCGTTCAAGAGATCGGGTATCCTGCTTTAATTAAAAACTGACGATTTAACGACTGCTGTGTGACAGCAGCATGACCTCCTTGGGTCGGTATTCGATTAATTCGCCGCGGGTAATGCGCTTCAGCTATCAGTGTTACTGCTTTTTGTTGTCGGCTGCGAAAAATAAGCGCAGCACTACTTTTAAATTTTCTGTCCGGTGTCGTCAAGAGGGTTGCCTGGCCGAGTCAGCTTAGTAAGCCCAATCTCGGGTTAGTTCAGCAAAATTTCAAGCGCCACCTTGCTGCCGAAGTAGCCAAGAACAAGAAGTGTTGCTCCGCCCAACGTCCATCGTACGGCAGTCATACCCCGCCAGCCCAGCCAGCGGTGTCCTGCCAGAAGAATGGCAAAAACCAGCCAGGCCATTAGGGTGAGAACCGTCTTGTGAGCCAGATGCTGAGCAAACAGGTTTTCAATAAAGAGGAAACCGCTGCCGATGGCGATAGTCAGCGCGATGAGTCCGCTACAGATAAGCTCAAACAGCAGGCGTTCCATGGTTTGCAGAGGTGGTAAAACCTGAATAATGCCGCGGGTCTGTTTGTGTTTCAGTTGGTAGTTTTGCAGGGAGACCAGCAATGCCTGACAGGCGGCAATAATGATGAGGCTGTATGCCACCAGAGAGGTCAGAATATGCAGTGTCAGCCCCGGTGCCAAACCGTTGCTCGGCGCTGAAACGGGTCCCCAGATAGCAAAGATGAGTGCCAGCATGGACATCGGAAAGACGCCGATGCTGAGGTTAAGAACCGGTTTTTTAATACTGCTGATCAGTAGCATCAGGCTGATGGTAAAGGTTGCCAATAATCCCATTTCGGTCAGGCCGAGGTGTAGGCCGTCCGGTTGAAATATCGCCAGCCAGACGCTGATTCCGTGATTAAGAATGGCGGCTGCGCCCAAAAGGCGGATCAGGGGTGGGCGATCAGGGGCTTTGCGTTGTAAGGTCAGCAGCTGATAAGTGGCCGCTGCACAGTAGAAAACGATGGCGATCAGAGCTAGTGCGATAGCATCCATAATCTGTCAGTTGTCCCGTCAATTAAGAGCCCGTTGAAAAGGAGCAGGTTGGAGCAAAAAAAGGTACTGGCCTGCCTGAGTGAAACATCAGGAGCTTCCTGATAAAAGAAGGGTAATAGTAACCGATTGCAGATCGCACTGCATCATACCGGGTCCGGATTTGGGTGAGGTTCTTTGTCTCAGAGGGGGGTAAAACAGCCGATTAGGCTTTAAAGCCGATTTGCCCATAGATGGCAGGTGCCTGCGCTGGTTATAATGCCGTCAATTTTGAACCTTGCTTGTCCGGCGTATCTGTTGACGCTGTTGCCGGTAAGAGTTGATGTTGAATGTTTTTCTGCTGTTAAAGCGGCGAGGATGTGTGGATGTTTGAGAACTTAACCGAACGCCTTTCGAAGAGTTTGCGTTCTATTACCGGTCAGGCACGACTGACTGAGGACAACATCAAAGATACCCTGCGTGAAGTACGTAAGGCGCTGTTAGAAGCGGATGTTGCTCTACCGGTTGTTAAAGCTTTTATCGAAAAAGTTAAAGAGCGGGCGGTTGGTCAGGAAGTCAGTAAGAGTCTGAGCCCAGGTCAGCAGTTTGTTAAAATCGTTCAGCAGGAACTTGAACTCATCATGGGGGAAGCGAATGAATCGCTGAACCTAGCGGCAAATCCTCCGGCTGTGATTCTGATGGCAGGTTTGCAGGGTGCGGGTAAAACCACCTCTGTCGCTAAACTGGCGCGTTTCCTGAAAGAGCGTGAGAAAAAGAAAGTTCTGGTTGTTTCTGCTGACGTATATCGCCCTGCGGCGATTAAGCAGCTGGAAACGCTGGCTGGTGAAGTGGAAGCCGAGTTCTTCCCGAGTTCTACCGATCAGAAGCCTCTGGATATTGCGAACGCGGCCATTGCCCACGCTAAGATTCAGTTCTTCGATGTTGTTATTGTCGATACCGCAGGTCGCCTGCACGTTGATGACGACATGATGGGCGAGATTAAAGAGCTGCACGCCGGTATCAATCCTGTGGAAACCTTGTTCGTGGTTGATGCCATGACCGGCCAGGATGCGGCGAATACAGCAAAAGCCTTTGGCGATGCGCTGCCGTTGACCGGTGTGATTCTGACCAAGGCTGATGGTGATGCCCGTGGTGGTGCGGCGCTGTCTGTGCGTCACATTACCGGTAAGCCGATTAAGTTTATGGGTATGGGCGAGAAGGTTGATGCCCTTGAGCCATTCCACCCGGATCGTGTTGCTTCCCGTATTCTGGGCATGGGCGACATTCTGTCTCTGATTGAAGAAGCAGAGCAGAAGATCGATAAAGAAAAAGCGGAAAAGCTGGCCAAGAAAGTTAAGAAGGGCAAGGGCTTTGACCTGGAAGACTTCCGCGACCAGATCCAGCAGATGAAGAGCATGGGTGGAATGTCTGGCCTAATGGATAAGTTGCCGGGCATGGGGCAGATTGCGGAAGTGGCTAAAAACGGTGCCGCTGAGAAAGAGATGGGCAAGCTGGAAGCGCTGATCAACTCGATGACGCCTCAGGAGCGGCAGAAACCGGATATGATTTCTGGCTCCCGCAAGCGTCGTATCTGTGCCGGCTCCGGTCTTCAGATTCAGGATCTGAACCGTCTGCTGAAACAGCATAAGCAGATGCAGAAAATGATGAAAAAGATGGGTGGTAAAGGTGGCATGTCAAAAATGATGCGTGGTCTGGGTGGTATGTTGCCTCCGGGTATGGGCGGCGGCGGTATGCCTCCACGTTTCTGATATATCCATAGCGCCCTTCAGATAAGGGGCTGTGGCAGGAAAAGGTCTGATTCGTCAGGCCTTTTTTACTTGATTGTTTAGTTGTTGATATGACAATGCTTGCAATTAAGTTTTTTAAATCATGAGGTTACCTGTGTATCCTCTTGCTGATCTGCAGCTTTAGTGTGATTTTTACGCAAATTGTTGCAGAAAATGGTGCTACAGACTTGCGTTTAGTTTGTGTAAGCCTACAATAGCGCGCACATTTTCAGACTGACATTTCTGCTCGGCCCGGTGAAAATCGCGGTTGCGGTGGAATATTGTGCTTTTGTGGTTCCAAAAGTCGGTGTTTTCCCTTAGAATATGCCGCCTTTCGGGCTGAAAGGCCGTAAATGAAAGTCTGTAGCGAAATTTTGAGAACTCCGAACATAGGATAAAAAGGCAATGGTAACCATTCGTCTTGCTCGCGGTGGCTCTAAGAAGCGCCCGTTCTATCACTTGACTGTAACTAACTCTCGTAGCGCCCGTAACGGTCGTTTCATCGAGCGTGTTGGTTTCTTCAATCCACTGGCAAAAGGCCAGGAAGAGCGTCTGCGCGTTGATCTTGAGCGTGTAGAACACTGGAAAGCTCAGGGTGCAACTATCTCTGATCGTGTTGCTCAGCTGCTGAAAGACGCTGCTAAGTAATTTCTGATTCTTCGGAACTCAGAACCAGTATGACGCTATTACAGCTATTCTTAGTTGTTAATTAGTGGTTGTAGTTTGAACACCGAGTCTGGCTATTAGCTATCTAATGCCGGTCTGGGTGAATTGAGAGAATAAGTCAGGCTTATGTCAGATCCAAAAGATTTTGTAGTCCTCGGTAGAATTACAAGTCCTTTTGGTATTCAGGGCTGGGTTAAGGTTTATTCTTTTACCGATCCTATGGACGGTATCTTCCAGTATAAAAAGTGGTCTTTGTGGAAAGATGACAAGCCAATTGGTGAGTTTGAGGTCGCAAAGGGCAAAAAACACGGTAAGGGTCTTGTTGCCCGTCTGAAGGTCGTTACTGATCGTAATGGTGCTGAAGAGATGTGTGGCTGCGAAATTCGCATGCCAAAAGACGCATTGCCTGAACTGGAAGATGGTGATTACTACTGGCACCAATTAGAGGGGCTGAAGGTAATCACAACCGAAGATGTAGTTCTGGGTTCGGTTGATTACCTGCTGGAGACCGGCGCAAATGATGTGCTGGTAGTGAAGGCAACACCGGAAAGTCTTGATGACGCAGAGCGTCTGATTCCTTATCTGGTGGATCAGGTAGTCAAAGAGGTCAATCTCAGCGACGGCATTGTGCTTGTTGACTGGGATCCTGACTTCTGAGCTGGTTAAAGCAATGAAACCGGTGCTTTTAAAAGAGATTAAACTGTGTGGTTAGGCGTTGTATCCCTGTTTCCGGGGATGTTTGATGCGGTCACCGAATACGGTGTCACCGGGCGGGCAGTTAAAAAAGAACTGCTATCGCTTGAATTCTGGAATCCTCGTGATTTCGCAACAGATAAACACCGCACAGTCGATGATCGCCCTTATGGCGGTGGTCCTGGCATGCTGATGAAAGTTCAGCCTTTGCGCGATGCTATTTTAGCCGCCAAAGAAAAAGCCGGGCCTGATGCCAAGGTGATCTATATGTCTCCCCAAGGACGTCCCCTCGATCAGGAAGGTGTACGTGAGCTGTCTCAGCGCGACCGCATGGTTATTGTTGCGGGTCGTTATGAAGGCATCGACGAGCGCGTGGTGGAGACATTAATAGATGAAGAGTGGTCAATCGGTGATTACGTTCTGAGCGGTGGTGAACTAGCTGCTTTGACCCTCATCGATTCAGTATCACGGTTGGTTCCCGGTGTTCTCGGACATGAAGACTCTGCTGAAGAGGATTCTTTTTCGGATGGACTGCTGGACTGTCCGCACTATACAAGACCTGAACAGGTTGATGATCTTGAAGTGCCGGATGTTCTGCTGAGCGGGAATCACGAAGCCATTCGTCGGTGGCGCCTCCAGCAATCTCTGGGCCGAACCTGGTTAAGGCGGCCGGATTTGTTGGAAAAGGTCGACCTGGACGATGAGCGCCAGGCATTGTTGGAAGAATTCATCCGCAATCATGACGGTTCGCGCTAATGCGCAAGTCGAGCGGCTTAAATCTAGGAGCGAGCTAATGAGCAGCAAAAATACAGTAATTCAGGCTCTTGAAGCCGAACAAATGAGCAAAGAAGTTCCTGCGTTTGCACCAGGTGACACTGTTGTTGTTCAGGTTAAAGTAAAAGAAGGCAACCGTGAGCGTCTGCAGGCGTTCGAAGGTGTTGTTCTGGGTAAGCGTAATCGTGGTCTGAACTCTGCGTTCACTGTGCGTAAAATTTCTCACGGTGTTGGCGTTGAGCGTACTTTCCAGGTTTACAGCCCACTGGTAGACAGCATTTCTGTTAAGCGTCGTGGTGACGTTCGTCAGGCTAAACTGTACTACCTGCGTGAACTGAGCGGTAAAGCTGCACGTATTAAAGAAAAGCTGTCCTGATTCGCTAAGATCAGTTCGACTTGCTGAAAAAACGGGTAACCTTTCGGGGTTGCCCGTTTTTTTATGTCTGATGTTTATGTGGTTGTGGGTCAGAGGTGTATGCCGTGAGTAATGAGCGGACATCTGATGCGTTAATTCAGGGCTATCTGGATTATCTGATTCTGGAAAAAGGTCTTAGCCGCAATACGCAGTTGGCCTACCGGCGTGATCTTAAGCATTTGGTGTTGTGGCTGACAGAGCCTGAATGTTTCCTGCGCAAGGAAAGCAGCAAAAGGGCTGTTTGTCATGAAGCCTTGCTGGTTGAGCTGAATACGGAGCAGTTAAGCCGGTTTCGGGAGGATTGCGATAAAGCGGGACTGGATAAGCGTTCTGTCGCCCGGATTATCAGTGCCATCAAAGGCTTCTACTACTGGCTGATGGATGAAGAACGGGTCGAGCTGAATCCGGTGAGTCTGCTGCCTAAAGTGAAGGCTGATAAAAAGCTGCCGTCGGTTCTGTCCGAAGAGCAGGTGGAGGCGCTTTTGAACCAGCCGGATCGTTCCGATCCGACTCAGGCCCGTGATCATTGTATGCTGGAGTTGCTGTATGCTACGGGGCTTCGGGTTTCGGAGCTTGTCAGTCTGACCGCAGGTCAGGTGAGTCTGCAGCAGGGGGTTGTCCGGGTTACCGGTAAAGGACAGAAAGAACGTCTGATCCCGTTGGGGGAGATCGCTTTGGATGAACTGAGTTTGTATTGGCAGGATATCCGACCTTCTTTGCCGGGATTTAAGGAGAGTGACACTGCGCTTTTCCCCAGCCGCAAAGGTGGTTGTATGACGCGCCAGGCGTTCTGGTATCGTATTCACAAGTACGCTGTCGAGGCTGGCTTGCCAGAAAGTCTTTCCCCTCATCAGTTGCGGCATGCTTTTGCGACTCATCTTTTGAACCATGGCGCAGACCTACGGTCGGTACAGTTGCTGTTAGGTCACTCCAGTGTGACAACGACTCAGATTTACACGCATGTGGCGAATCAACGCTTAAAGCAGCTTTATCAGGCACATCATCCGAGAGCCTGATTGATGAATAGGGCTCGTATTAGTCGGTTGACGGTTAAGGCTGGCTAAGGTTTGATGTAGCGCTTTATGGAACATTCCCACAGGTAGTGGGTCACAGGGAAACATTGTGCTGTTCGGTTTGCTTTGAGATTGATGTTTGCGCCCCTTCGGTACAGCGTATTTCAGGTTCAGGATATCTATTATGGAAACACGGTCTATGAAAGTACTGTCACGTCTGCTTCCGGGCAGCCAATCTCTGCTTGTGCTCGGCCTTATGCTGGTTGCTGCCTTATTTTCCTTTTCTGCGCAGGCCGCGACGCCGGAAGAGGTGATTCTGAAAAAACTGGAAGGGGCTGGCCCCAGTATTCCGGTAGATGAGATTCGGCCGTCTCTTATTGAGTCTATCTACGAAGTTAAGCTAAAGAGCGGAGAAGTGCTCTACAGCACGGCCGATGGTAGTTATATCTTTACTGGCGATCTGTATCAGGTTGCGCCCCAGGGCTTTAAAAATATCTCTGAAGAGCGCCGTATGAGTGCCCGTGCGACTGAGATCAGTAATCTTGATGAGTCTGAAATGATCGTTTTTCCCGCTAAAGGTGAGAAAAAAGGACAAATAACAGTCTTTACGGATATCGATTGTGTCTACTGTCGCAAGCTGCATAAAGAAGTTTCTGAGCTGAATGAACTGGGCGTTACCGTGCGCTATCTGGGCTTCCCTCGTGCGGGTATCGGGTCCGGCTCTTACTATTCCATGGTTTCTGTCTGGTGTGCCGAGAACCAACAGCACGCAATGACGCGAGCAAAGTTAGGCGAATCTATTGAAGAAAAACAATGTGAGAATCCGATTGCTGATCAGTACCGTCTGGGGCAAAAGTTAGGCGTCCAGGGTACGCCGGCTATTTTCCTTGAGGATGGTCGTCTGTTGCCGGGATATATGCCCGCCAAGCGTCTGGCAACGGCACTGGGGATCACGTTGTAACTCCATTTAAATCATCGGTTAGCTTGAACACCCCGGAAGAATTTCCGGGGTGTTTTTATTTCAGAGCCTGTCATCGAAGTTTTTTTGGAAAATACCGAAGGCATTTGCTTTTTCAGGCATCAGACTTGGTTTTTCTCAGCTCTAAAAAGCGCTAAGATGTTGGGTTCTAAACAGGCAGTTGCTGTTTGTCTATTGTTTTAACCGAGTGTTTTAACTAACAAGCTGCACGCGCTGATAAGAGGATATGCTGAAACAGGCATACCAGTCGTTTATGCAAGAACAGGTAAGAGGGTATCGTATTGAAACCGGTAAAAGTGGGTGTATGTGGTTTAGGTACTGTAGGTAGCGGTACAGTTAATGTTTTGATCCGCAATGCTGAAGAGATTGCCCGTCGTACTGGTCGCCCTATTATTGTTGAGCAGATTGGTGCCCGTCGTGACAATCCGGCCTGTGACACCACAGGTATTGATGTAACCCGCGATATTTTTGATGTGGTTAACAACCCGGAAATCGATGTGGTTGTTGAACTGATCGGTGGTTACGATGTTGCCCGTGAGCTGGTGATGAAGGCGATTGAAAACGGCAAGCATGTCGTGACCGCCAACAAAGCACTGATAGCTGTCCACGGTAACGAAATTTTTGAAGCGGCCAAAGCGAAAGGCGTTGTGGTTGCGTTTGAATCTGCGGTTGCCGGTGGTATTCCGGTTATTAAAGGGATTCGCGAAGGTCTGGCGGCCAACAAGATTAACTGGCTGGCTGGCATCATCAACGGCACCGGCAACTATATCATGACTCAGATGCGTGATTATGGCCGTGATTTTGCCGATGTACTGGCAGAAGCACAGGAGCTGGGTTATGCCGAAGCGGATCCGACCTTTGATGTTGAAGGTATCGACGCAGCACACAAACTGACCATTCTGGGCTCCGTTGCCTTTGGTATCCCGCTGCAGTTTGATAAGGCTTACACCGAAGGCATCAGCAAAATTACGCCGCTGGATATCGAGCAGGCTGATGAACTGGGTTATGTGATTAAACATCTGGGTATCGCCCGTCGTTCGAAAGAAGGTGTTGAACTGCGTGTTCACCCGACTCTGATTCCGAAGGATCGTCTGATCGCCAATGTGCACGGCGTTCTGAACGCGGTTATGGTACACGGTGATGCCGTAGGCCCGACCATGTATTACGGTCCGGGTGCCGGTGCTGAACCGACCGCATCTTCTGTCATTGCTGATATTGTTGATGTTGCACGGGGTATGAGCACCGATTATGCCGATCGCGTTCCTCCGCTGGGCTTTACTCAGGATACCCTGGACGCTGAAGCACCGATTCTGTCTATGGATGATGTCTCTACGGCTTACTATGTTCGCCTGCAGGCGGTTGACCGTCCGGGTGTACTGGCCCGTGTGGCCACTATTCTGAGCGACAAAGGCATCAGCATCGAAGCGATCATCCAGAAAGAAGATAAAGAGAGCGAGATGGTGCCGATCATCTTTATGACGCACCTGTGTCAGGAACTGCAGATGAACGAAGCGATTCGCGAGATCGAATCTCTGGTGGATATCTGTGGTGAAGTGGTACGCATCCGCGTCGAAGATCTGGATAGCTGATTTAAGCTCCGGACTATTGCTCTGAGCAACTGAACCGAAAAAGTCCGGCACCTTACCCCGGTGCCGGATCATAACCGTCCCGTACCCTATCGGGCCGTTATAAACCTGAATACGAGAATCTCACCGTGCGTTATATCAGTACTCGTGGCCAAGCGCCCGCCCTTAACTTTGAAGATGTTGTTCTGACCGGTCTGGCCAGCGATGGTGGCCTTTATGTGCCTGAAACGATTCCGCAGTTTTCTGAGGAAGAGATCGCTTCATGGGCGGGACTGTCCTACACCGAAATCGCCTACAAAGTGATGCACGCTTTTATCGGTGATGAGATTCCTGCTGATACGCTGAAAAGCATGATTGAAGATACCTATGGCACCTTCAAACATGATGCGGTAACACCACTGAAACAGCTGGACAGCAATCACTACCTGCTGGAGCTGTTCCACGGCCCGACGCTGGCCTTTAAAGATGTGGCGTTGCAGATGCTGGGCCGCCTGCTGGATCATTTTCTGGGTAAGCGTAACGAACATGCGGTGATTATGGGCGCAACCTCCGGCGATACCGGTTCTGCTGCCATTGAAGGTTGTAAGCCGTGCGAGCATGTGGATATCTTTATTCTGCACCCTTACAACCGTGTATCTGAAGTACAGCGTCGTCAGATGACTACCGTGCTGGCCGATAACGTATTTAACATCGCTGTGGAAGGTAACTTCGACGATTGTCAGGCGATTGTGAAAGACAGCTTCAACAATCAGGGCTTCCTGGGTGGCAATACCCGTCTGGTAGCGGTGAACTCCATTAACTGGGCACGCATTATGGCTCAGGTGGTGTACTACTTTGTTTCCGCAGTGGCGGTTGGTGCTCCGGGCCGTAAAGTCTCTTTCAGTGTACCGTCTGCTAACTTTGGTGATGTTTTTGCCGGTTATATCGCTTACAAAATGGGCCTGCCGGTGAATCAGTTTGTGGTGGCAACCAACGCTAACGACATTCTGCACCGCGTCATCAGCAAGAACGATTTCAGCAAACAGCCGCTGTTGCATACCTTGTCGCCAAGTATGGATATTGTGGTATCCAGCAACTTTGAGCGTCTGCTGTTTGATCTGTACGACAACGACGGTGCAGCCGTGGAAGATCTGCTGAAACGCTTTAACAACGAGCCGGTTCAGATCGAACAGGCCCGCTGGGACAAAGCCCGTGAGCTGTTCGACAGTCTGAGTGTGGATGACGAAACCACCATCGAAGTGATCAAAGAAGCCTTTGAGCGCACCGGTGAGCTGCTGGATCCGCACACTGCAACCGGCTATCGCGCTGCAGAAACCTGCAATCGTGATAAGTCCGTACCTATGATCACGCTGGCTACAGCGCATCCGGCTAAATTCGAAGATGCGATCGTCAAAGCGGGTTTTGAAGGTGCGCCTCTGCCGCCGCATATGGCCGATCTGCTGAAGCGTGAAGAGCGTTTCTCGGTACTGCCAGCAGACGCTGAGACTATTCAAAAGTTTGTGGTTGAGAACAAGCGTTAAGCGGAATTATTCTGCTTTCTCGCGGTATATAAAGGGAGCTTTGCTCCCTTTATTTTTATTGATGACGTAATGAGGACCAATTGTGGAGCAAAGTAAAAAGCCATCCAGGCTGACAATGATCCGTTGGGTTGGCTGGTATAGCCTTTGGACCAGCTTTCTGCTGATGCTGGTTTTTAGCCGATATGCTGTCTACATGGATTTTCCTAGTAGTATTCTGGGATGGTCCTACCTGACAACGACATGGATCGGGCATGGCTTTTTTCTGACGCTGTTGTTTTTCCCTCTATTACTGCTTATCGCGTTATTGATACCAAAGAAGCCCTTTATCCTGACGATCGGTGTTCTTCTGTCCAGCCTGAGCATCGCCTTAGTGATTTTGGATACCCTGGTATTTGATCAGTACCGTTTCCATATCAACGGGTTCGTTATCAGTCTGTTAATTAACGATACGGACGGTCAGATCTTTGACTTCTCAATCACCTCTCAGCTGATGGCTTTGGCTGGAGTGGGTGCTATTGTGGGTATTCAGTTTCTGGTGGCAAAGGTGCTGTTTGATCGATTACCGAGCCATCCGCGATTACGTTATGTCATGCCGTCAATGTTTATGATGATTTTGGCGAGCCATGGTATTCATGCTTATGCCGACGCACTTTACAAATTTGATGTCACCAAACAGGCGCGCTTTTTTCCTGTGCACTTTCCGACGACTGCGCAAAAACAGTTTGCAAAATGGGGTGTCAGTGACCCGGAAGCTGCTGAGAAGGCGCGCTTATTAAAAGTCGGCAGCGGTTTGCTGGACTATCCGAAAAAACCGTTGCAGTGTGTTGGTAGCAAAACGAAGAAAAACATCCTCCTGATCGCCGTTGATTCTTGGCGTTATGACACTGCTAATGATCTGACATCTCCGAATGTGGCCCGGTTTGCTGATCGCTATGGAACCCGGTTCGTTAACCACTATAGTGGTGGTAATGGCACCCGGACAGGGGTTTTCAGCCTGTTTTACGGTATACCCGGTACCTATTGGGATGCTATGAAATCCAGTGCAACGCCTCCGGTACTGATTCAGGAGTTGCAAAAGCAGGATTATGATCTTGGTATTTTTGCCAATGCCAGGCTTACAAGTCCCGCATTTGATAAAACGGTGTTTTCCTCTGTGCCCGGCTTGAGAACAGAAACTGATGCACCTTCATCTTCTCTCAGGGACATTAAATTGACTGATGAGTGGCTGGAGTGGTTGGATAATCAGCAACATGGTGAGCAACCCTTCTTTGGTTTTCTTTTTTATGATGCCCCTCACTCATATAGCGCTCCGGAAGGTTATCCGGAAATATTTACGCCAGCCTGGAAAGAAGTTAATTACCTTAAGCTCAATAATGACTTTGACCCGAAACCCTATCTGAACCGTTATAAGAATGCGGTTCACTTTACGGATAGTCAGATTGGTCGTGTGCTTGATGATCTGGAGTCCCGGGGGCTGCTTGAAAACACGCTCGTTGTGATAACTGCAGATCATGGGCAGGAGTTTAATGACCTGAAGAAAAATTACTGGGGACATGGAGGTAATTTTTCTGATGCTCAGGTTAAGGTCCCTATGATTGTTGCTGGCGAAGGCTTTCCTAAAGGTGGCTCTGTCGATAAAACAACAAGTCACTTTGATCTGGTTCCGACAATGCTCCAGGGGCCCATGGGTTGTGAAAACTCTCCGAGAGATTTCAGTAGTGGTCACCATTTACTTGAGCATGAAGGCCGGAATTGGGTTATAGCGGGCTCTGTAACTAACTATGGCGTTATCCAGCAAGATAAAATAACGGTGACTTATCACTCAGGGCAATATGAAGTGGTCACACCTAAGTATGACCCTCTGGGTAGTGATGAACTCGATATCAAGGTGATGAGTGAAGTGATGAAAGAGATTGGCCGTTTTTATAAATGATGCTGCGAACTGAGTTTCAGCCAAGAAAGCTCAACCCCGAAGTACTTAGGCAAGCAGAGAGTTTAGGTCTGAACCCTCTATTGGCAAGAATTCTTGCCGGTCGCATTCGGAGTGAGGGTGTTAATTTGTCAGGGATCGTTCAGCCTGCTTTGAAGCATATCCCGCGCCCGACATTGTTGAAAGATTGTGAAAAAGCAGCTCAACGTCTGGCACATGCGGTGATTGACGGTGAACAGATAGGCCTTTTAACCGATTATGATGTGGATGGTATTACATCTCATGTGGTGCTTTATCGGGCTCTGACGGAGTTTTTTCGGGTGTCACCCGATAAAATTCATAGCCTGATTGGGCACCGGATTAATGATGGTTATGGCGTCAGTGCAGGGCTTATTGCCCGCATCCTGGAGCAGGGAGTTCTGCCGGATCTGATTATCACTGCGGATTGTGGTTCCAGTGATGAGTCCCGATTGGCTCTGCTTAAACAAGCTGGCATCGACGTCATCGTGACTGATCACCATGCGTTGCCGGAAGAGGGACCGCCGGCTTCTGCTTATGCGGTTGTTAATCCGACACAAAGTGATTGTGATTATCCCGATACGACCATTGCGGGTTGTATGGTGAGCTGGTTGGTTATGGCGCAGCTACGTGATCAGCTGATCCGACAGCAATGGCTACCCATGGAAGCACCTAAATTGGGCGGGCTGCTTAGCTATGTAGCCCTTGGAACGGTAGCTGATTGTGTTTCATTGGGAGACAGTGCCGTAAACAGAGCTGTTGTATATAACGGGTTGTCGCTTATCAATCGTTTTGATCTGCCTTGCTGGCGTGCGATTAGAAAGTTGCTCCGTAAAGAAAACGAGTTTTTTGATGCTGGAACCTTGGGTTTCCAGCTTGGCCCAAGAATTAATGCTCGCGGGCGGCTGGATGATCCTTATGCGGCATTGCATTACATGTTGGCGCTTACCGATCATCAGGCAGAGCATTATCTTGCGATTCTGGATCAGGATAATGAAGATCGAAAAGCGATTGAGCAGGAGATGGTTCAGGATGCGTTTCATCGGATTCAGCCCCAGCTGAATAAAGATTATCAGGGGCTCTCGGTTTTTCTGGAAAATGGTCATGCTGGCGTTCAGGGTATTGTTGCTTCACGAATTACTCAGAAGACTGGTAAACCTTGCGTGGTCATGTGCCCAGCGCTGAATCCGGATCATCTTTCAGGCTCAGCCAGAAGCGTTGAGGGCATCCATATTCGGGATATCCTGCAGCAGGTGCATGATTCAGATCAGGATTTGTTAGTAAAATTTGGCGGGCATCGCGGTGCAGCAGGATTAACACTGAACAAAAAGAGGCTTGATGATTTCTCCTGGCGCTTCAATAAGAGCGTTTCCGAAGCGTTGCAGGGAGTATTTTTACAACCTGTTGTAAAAATAGACGCAACGTTACAGGCAGAAGAGGTCACAGAAGAAACCTGGGGGATTTTGCAGACTTTACAGCCTTTTGGCCGAGAGTTTGAGCAGCCGTGCTTCTCCGGACATTTTTTAGTTGAGCAAATGAAAGCGGTCGGTGCGGACCAAAGCCATCTGCAAATATTACTGAGTAATCCCGAAAAAAGCTGCTCGCTTAAAGCGATCTGGTTTAGAGCCTTATCAGCTCAACAGCAGGTAGACTTTGCTGAAGGGGATCTTATTGAAGTGGCTTTTCAGATGAATCTAAATGAGTTCAGAGGAAGGCGATCAATACAGCTTCTGATCGAATATGCGAGGCTGGCAGCCTGATTCTAATGTTTTGTGAGTCTCTTTAAGCCTTGCTTCCCTCTAGGCTGTCACCAAATTGTCAAAAACATGGTCTAGGGTGGCTGAACGTTAAGGCCGCAACAATAAGTTAGCCTTGATTAATGCAGATCAAAGCCAATGAAATTCATTGAAAAAAGGGCGAATCTGACTATTGCCATGCGGCGGCAGGATGTTTAAAGTAACTCCTGCGATTGAAACAATAACGGTTATTGATTGGCTGAATTCTTTTTTGTTCAGTCAGCACACCGAAAACTTCTGCTTTTATGCAGAGCGATTGAGTAGAGAAAGGAAATTATCAAATGAAAAAGACTCTTATTGCTACCGCTATTGCTGGTGCTATGAGCTTCTCTGTAGCTGCACAAGCTGCTCCTGTTGTTTACGGTAACATCCAGGTTGTTGTAGATGTTGAAAATGACAACACCGCTGCAGATAACGGTTCTACTTTCGGTATCATGGGTGAAACTGCTCTGGATAACGGCTTGACCGGTATCTACAAAATCGAAATGGATGTTAACGCTGCTGGTACTAAAGGCGACAACTCTCCATTCACTGGTGATCAGGCTTACCTGGGTGTGAAAGGTGGTTTCGGTACTGTTCGTGTTGGTTCTATGGACACTGTTGCTGATGACCTGATCTCTGATGCTATCTTCGGTGAAGAATACAAAGGCGGTGAGTTCTCAGCATTCGCTGGTAACAACCGTGAAATCCAGCAGGTTCAGTACTCTAACGATTTCGGTGGTTTCGAAGTTCGTGCTTCTGTAAACATGAACGGCACTGAAAAAGCTGATTCTCGTGCCGATGGTGACGATGATCTGAACAATGCTATGCAGATTGGTGTTAAAGCTGGTGTAGCTGAAGGTGTTGCTGTTGCTGTTGCTGCTGACACTTATAAGTCTGCAGTTGGTGTAGCTGCTACTATGGAAATGGATGCTCTGTCCGTTGGTGCTGCTTTTGAAACTCAGAAAGACATTGATACTGTGATCTCTGCTTCCGGTGCATTCAACTATGGCATGGGTAGCGTATACGCAATTTTCTCCATGTTTGACAATGATGATGTAGACGGCAACCGTACTACTGCAGGTGTTAATTACAACCTAGGTGAGTCCATGTACGTTTACGCAGAAGTTGTTTCTGGTGACGACGAAAAGCTGAACGATGCTAAGAGCACTGCTCTGGGTGCTGTTCTGTCTTTCTAATCTTTTGATTAGCTAAGATTCAGTACGAAAAACCAGCCTTCGGGCTGGTTTTTTTATGTCTGGAATTTGACCAGATAGCCTCGCGCTTTAACCTTCCTTAGAAATCCTTTAGTATCCCTCGCTTGTTTTCTCCCTGGTCATTCAGGCACTGATTTGCTTTCTTTGAGGTTACCGACTTGGCTGCACCCCGCCCAAAAATCCAGACCGATAAAATCTTTAACGGTTTAGCCGAAAAGTTTCGCAATAATGTTTATGGCACCAACAAAGGCTGGTTACGTCAGGAGCTTTTGTCCCGTGATTTTCAGCAGATCCCTTTTATAGCTGAAGGGTGTCCGGTTGATGTGCTGGATATTGGCGGTGGATTGGGGCAGATGAGTGACTGGTTGGCCCGACAGGGGCATAAGGTAACCTTTACTGAACCTGCTGATGATATGCGGGCTGAGGCTGACCGGCTGTTTCAGGAGCAATCCGCATCCTATGATAGTCCTGTGGCAAGCTATCCTTATCGTTTGCAGGAGTTGGCAGATCAGGTGCCTCCGGCGCAATTAGTGGTATGCCATGCGGTGCTCGAATGGTTGCATCAGCCGATGGATGCGCTATCGATTATTGCGGATCAGATCCAGTCCGGCGGTTGGTTGTCACTGATGTTTTTTAATGAGGATGGCCTGCGGTTCAGTAATATTGTGAAAGGTAACTATGATAAGGCACTGCGGGATACGCTGGATGGTACCGGCCAGCGTTTGCGTCTGACACCGATCAGTCCGCAAAAACCGGAACAGGTTATCGATGAATTAAAGGAACAGGGCCTTGAGATTGTCTCGGTCGCGGGTATTCGTGTGTTTACCGACTATCTTCGTGATAAAACCCCTTCGGATGAAGATCTGGAAAAGCTGCTGGAGCTCGAATGGCGTTATTGTCATCAGGAGCCCTACTGGCGAATGGGGCGCTACATTCATGTTATTGCAAGAAAGGGCATGTAATCGCAAAAAAGGCATGTGGTGGCCAGAAAGCCCTGATTTAAAAAAGCCTGCGGGCTATTGTGATACAAGCTTGAAAACACTTCTGATTCTTTTCTAATTTGGTAAACAATTATGAGCGCTTTGTCCCCAGCTGCAGAACTGTTAATGCGTAATCAAGATGCCGTTGAAGGTGATGTTCTGATGGCGCATCTGCCTGTGGGCGATGGCTTTGGCAATTTTATTCAGCCGATGCTGACGGAACAGGTGACAGCACTGCACCTGTTGACCGATGACTGGCGGAGCTTTCAGTCACTGCAGCAGCATTCCCAACATGAAAGCCGGTTTTTACCGTTGTTTCAGGCCTATCTGGGCCAGGACAAAGAGTCCGGGTTATTGACCGGTTATGACGCCATTCTGCTCTTTATGCCGAAGGCGAAAGAGCAGGCGCGCTACCTGATTGCTCAGGTTTTACCTCTGCTGAAGGCCGGAGGTCGCTTTTGGCTGGTGGGTGAAAATAACGGCGGTATTAAATCAGCGGATAAGCTGGTTAAGGCTGCTGCCGAGGTTCAGTGGCCGGAAGGCGGCTACAGCCTGAGCAAAGCGGACAAGGCGAAAAAAAGCACACTGCTGAGACTGGACCTGAGCGAAGAATCCGCATCCGGAACTCCGGAGGCTTTTGACGCCACGCCATGGGAATTGCACTGGCAGCTGCCGGAAAAAGAGGCGTTTCCGGATGAATTGTCTGATCTTAAGCTGATCAGTTTGCCCGGCGTGTTCAGCCACGGACGTTTGGATGAAGGCACGGCCCTGATGCTGCAGAATATGCCGCGCATTAAGCCTTCTAAGGTGCGTAATCGCCGTGTACTGGATATGGGCTGTGGCACCGGCGTGATCGGTCTGAGCCTGTTAAAGCAGCACCCTGAGCTGGAAGTCACCTTTTGTGATGTGAACGCTATGGCGCTGGAAGCGACCCGTCGAAGTATCCTCGCCAATGAGATGCAGGGACAGGTCTACGCCTCTGACATGTGGAGTGATATTACCGATCGCTTTGATCTGATTATCTCCAATCCGCCATTTCATACCGGCCAGAAAACCGATTACGAGCTGGCGGACCGCTTTATCCGTCAGGCTAAGAAGCACCTTAAGCGCAGTGGTGAGCTGCGGATCGTTGCCAACCGGTTCCTGAAGTATCCTGATATTATCGAAGCTACTTTTGGCCATTGTGAGCGCATTGCTGAGACCGGTAAGTTCTGCATCTGGTCTGCCCGGATTTAACCTTTAGGTACCTGACGTGAAACACGAGCAAAAAGACGCGATCTTCGCTAACCCATTGGATAAAGTGGCCACCTTTTCATTTGATGACAAGGTCGTTCAGGTCTTTCCGGATATGATCAAACGATCTGTGCCGGGTTACAGCAATATGATTGGTATGACCGGCGTGATCGCCCGCCGTTACTGGCAGCCGGGAACCCGTATCTATGATCTGGGTTGCTCTCTGGGCGCGAGCATGTTGTCGGTATTGCATCAGATTGAAGAACCCGGACTTGAGATTGTGGGGTTGGATAACTCTGAGGCGATGATTGAGCGCTGCCGTGAAGTTCTGTCGCAGGAAGTCTCCGAAGCTCAGCGTAATAGCGTGCATCTGGAATGCGCCGATATCTGTGACGCACCGATTGAAAATGCCTCTGTCGTGATTCTGAACTTTACCTTTCAGTTTCTGCCGATGGAGCAGCGTCTGCCGCTGTTAAAGCGGATCCATGAAGGGTTGGCCCCCGGTGGCGTGATTATCCTGTCAGAAAAGGTACGTTTTGACTCTGCAGAGCAGCAGGACACTCTGTTTGACCTGCATCTGGATTTTAAACGTGCCAATGGTTACAGCGAGCTGGAGATCAGTCAGAAGCGGGCCGCGCTGGAAAACTTCCTTCAGGCCGAAAGCTTCGAAACCCATCATCAGCGTTTCAGTGATGCAGGCTTTGCCCAAAGTACCGTGTGGTTTCAGTATCTTAACTTTGCTTCCCTGTTAGCGATTAAAGCCCGATAGCCATCACTCATAGCAAGCAGCCCGGCTGTTCCTGAACTCTATTCCAACCCGATCTAAGTGAGCGACAACATGCAGGATTATGCACCTCTGTATCAGAAATTTGCTGAAGAAGGCCTGACCCGTTGGTTAGCGAAAGTGCCGGAGCAGCTGGAAGAGGCGTTGGATACTAAGCGTTATTCGGATCTGCCCGGTTGGCAGCGGGTTGTGGATAAATTTGATACGGCAGACACTCTGGCGGAACAGGGCTATCAGGTTGAAATTAATTTGGAGCAAAGCGCTGTTCAGGTGCGTACTCAACCGAAACTGCCCGCACCTCAGCAGGCGAAGTATCGCAACCTGCTGAAAAAACTGATGCCCTGGCGTAAAGGCCCGTTTGATCTACACGGCTCTTATATCGATACCGAGTGGCATTCTGACTGGAAGTGGGATCGTCTGGCGGAGTTTATCGCACCCCTGCACAACCGTAGCGTGCTGGATGTGGGTTGTGGCAGTGGCTACCACTGTTGGCGCATGGCCGGTGCCGGTGCGCGCTTTGTGGTGGGTATTGATCCATCGCCGCGTTTTCACATGCAGTTTCAGCTGATACGGCGTTTAATGGGGCTGGCTGATGGTAATCGCGTATTCCATCTGCCGGTGGGGATCGAAGATGTCCCGGCTAATCTGGATTACTTTGATACCGTGTTCTCTATGGGGGTGCTCTATCACCGTCGCTCCCCTATCGACCATCTGTATCAGCTGAAAGAAACGCTGCGTCCCGGTGGCGAGCTGGTGCTGGAAACGTTGGTGGTGGATGGTGATGCGCAAACCGTACTGGTGCCGGAAGATCGCTACGCGATGATGAACAATGTCTGGTATCTGCCAAGTCCCGATGCACTGGTACTTTGGCTGGAGAAGTGTGGCTTTGTGAATGTGCGGGTGGTGGATGTGTCGGTTACAACAACGGAAGAGCAGCGCAGCACGGAATGGATGAGCTACCAGTCTCTGAAAGATTTCCTGGATCCAAACGATCCGACAAAAACGGCAGAAGGCTACCCGGCTCCGAAGCGTGCCGTGATTATTGCCGAGCGCCCTTATTGATAGCAGAAAAGACAGTATTGGTCTCTTATTCTTAATAGTTATATCTAAATTCTATTTAGAATTAAGCGGTATTTCTTTGATTAAGTATTTTCTAATATTATCTCCCTCAATTGGTCAGTCTCTCTGACCGGTATGAGTTTTGGAGAGTGTTATGAATATTGATCGTCTGATGTTTGTTTTTGCGGGTTCTATGGTACTGCTAAGTGTTGTGCTGACTCAGTATGTGCACGCTAACTTTATGTGGTTTACCGTCTTTATCGGTGCGAATCTGATTCAGTCTGCATTTACCGGTTTCTGCCCGGCTGCGAAAGTGTTTAATATGATGGGTATTAAGACCGGTTGCGCTTTTAAGTAAACTGCAGCCTCGCAGAGCGCGTTTTAAGCTCAGCTACAGAAAAGAGACCCGGACCCTGTCCGGGGCTCTTTTTTTGGCTTGTTGATGGGGCTCATTTTTTAAGCTGTTCAGTCGTAATCCACGGCCAGCACGTAGTAAGTCTGTTCGCCACCGGGAGCTTGTACCCGGATTTCATCATCCAGTGTTTTACCCAGAAGCGAGCGCGCCAGAGGTGAATCGATATTGATTTTGCCTTCTTTCAGGTCGGCCTCATCCGGCCCGACAATGCGCACCCGCATCAGCTCGCCTTCATCATCTTCCAGCTCTACCCAGGCAGAGAAGAAAATACGCTCCAGATCATCGGGCTTTTTGTCCACAACCGTCAGCGCATCGAGCCGTTTGTCCAGATGCCGGATCCGGCCCAGCGTTTTGTTCAACAGCTGCTTATTGTAGGTGTAGTCGGCGTTTTCACTGCGATCGCCCTGTGCGGCGGCTTCCTGAACCTTTTGTGCCAGTTCAGGGTGGCGTACTTTCCAGAGAAAATCCCGTTCACTTTGCAGTGCATCGTAACCCTCCTGAGTGATCAGGTTGGTTTTTTTCTCTCTTCGGGGATCTTTAGCCGGATCCCGCCAGCGCTGCATATTACGACCTTTCATACCGGCTCTTTGGCTCCGTTTCAGTTGGTCAGAGGTTGGTGAGTGTGAGGCAAAAATAAAAAAGCCTGTGGCCGATTTTAAAGCGACACACAGGCTGTTTGAAGTGGGATGCCGTGATGGTCAGGTTTTAAACTGCTTGATCAGGGTTTCAAGATTGTGAGCATTCTGCTGTAGCTCTCGACCGGATTCACGAATCAGGCTGGTGCCCTGTTCCGTTTCTTCCGAGACGTTAGAGATTGAAACCAGGTTCTGGCTCATCTCATTGGCGACATTACTTTGCTCATCGGCTGCGGTCATAATCTGGGCATTCAGCGAGCTGATCTGCTGCATCGACTCTGCAATGGTACGGAAAGCTTCACCAGCCTCATTCGCTTTGGTTACCGTAGTTTCGGCTTTTGTTCGGCTGGTATTCATCACATCCACAGCTATTTTGGAACGGCTCTGCAGTTCGTGAATCATCTCCTGAATTTGCTGTGTCGATTCAGCCGAGCGTTGCGCCAGTTGACGCACTTCATCGGCAACAACCGCAAAGCCACGACCCTGTTCACCGGCTCGTGCCGCTTCAATGGCAGCATTCAGTGCCAACAGGTTGGTTTGTTCCGAGATGCCACCAATCACATCCAGAATACTCTCAATTTTGGCGGTATGATCTTCTAGGGCATTAATCACGTTACTGGCTTCTTCTACTTCAGTTGCCAGTTCACTGATACTGCCAGTGGCCTCTTCCACAATACGCAGGCCATTTTCTGTTTGTTCGTGGGCCTGACGGGTCGTCTCGTTGGCCTGATCGGCAATGTGGGCCGTCTGCTGAGCGGATGCTGCCATCTCGTTCATACCTGCCGCGCTTTGTTCTGTTTCTGAACGCTGGCGGGTGACGCCATCAATGGTGCTTTCAGTGATATCTGACATCTGAGTAATAGCGTGGGAAAGCTGCTGTGTGGATTGGTCAACAGAGTTCACAATATTCTGGAACTTATCCATCATGTGGTTAAACGCTCCGGCCATATCGCCCAGCTCATCTGTGGTGTTGATATCCACACGCTCCCGCAAATCACCGGAATCTTTTACATCCACCATGGTGTTTTTCAGTGTTGTGATCTGAACGGTGATGATATGGATGATGAACAGAGCCAAGCCACCAATCAGCAAACTCAGAATACCCACTGTTACGGAGTAGTGCAGCAGCGTCTTCCAGAAGATTTCATCCATATCGTTCAGGTAGATACCGTTACCCACAATCCAGCCCCAGGGAGCGAAGCCTTTTACGTAGGAGACTTTTGCCTGTGGGTCATCGTGCCCCGGCTTTGGCCACAGGTAATTGACATAACCTTCGCCTGAGGCTTTTACGACACCGACAAATTCACTGAAGATTTTTTTGCCGTTAGCATCTTCCAGGTTTGTCAGATCTTTACCATTAAGTGCTGGTTTGATCGGATGCATAACAACGACAGCGTTCATGTCATTGATCCAGAAATACTCATCTTTATCGTAGCGCAGGCTTTCAATTGCCTTTTTTGCAGCTTCCTGGGCCTGTTGGCGGTTGAGCTGCCCGGATTTCTCCAGCCCATAATAGTGATCGAGAAAACCGTGCACGGTTTCAACCACATGTTTTGTTTTGGTTTTACGGTCTTCCAGCAGATTATCTTTCAGTGACATCAGGGATACGCTGATCAGAACAGCGGTTCCCATCGCCATCAGGCCGATAATGACCCAGAGTTTGTACTTAATTTTGATATTGCCCAGGAGGTTATGCATTGCAACGCTCGCTCTTATGACTTAGTCGTTATAGTTCTAATTCTAATTTGGGACATTAGGTAAAAGCCGACTCTTTAAAGCTTATAACCTGTTAAAAATTCAGCTTTTTGTTTGTTGTTATTATTCAATTGCCTAATAGTGGATTTTAACCCTTATGTTTGCAATAAAACTGCATAGTTTCCGTCATATTGTGTTACATGTATTTTTTGCAGCTGTTTGGGGATTGATCTGTCTCAGAGTCATCCCTGCTTGTGGTGCTCTCAGCACTTGCTCTGACCTCTAAAATCTCTTAATTCTCCGGTGGCGGTAATCCTTTCAGTAAAGGATAGGTCAGAAGAGAAGATACTCCTTCTGTTTGCAGCTGCTCAGCCCAGTCTTTTGCATCATAGGTAACGCGCTCAATTCGGGGGATCAGTTTGTCTCTGAAGGGCTCTATCAGCAGATAGTGAACATCAGAATAAAGTGGGTGGCTGGCAAAACCGCTGGCGCCACAACTGGCGACAAAGCGGCCTTCCGGCAGATGCTCTATCCAGGGTTGATGATCACTGCCAATAATCAGACCCTGACAATGATATTGTTCCAGCCAGCTCAGAATTTGCCCCTTATCGAGATTATGTTGGTTCACCGCCCCTGGGAGCATATAGTCCGGTGAGTTATGGCAGGCCAGAAGTGCCCCGTTTGGTGTCTGAATACGTATCAGATCTGTCCACTGAGTCAGGTGCCGCATATTGTGATAGCTGAAACTGCTTTGTGCCCGCCTTAGACGCGTGTCGTTGTGCAGCCATTGCCAGGCATTTTGGTTGGCTGGTATGTGATTGTCTTGAGGGGAATTGAATCGGCTATCTGAAGGCTTATCGTGCCGTGTACCGTTGGGCGGGCTGAAGCGTTGTAGCAGCAAGCGTTCATGTTGTCCCCTGAGCAGCCAGGTGCATTGGGTTTCCAGTTGGAACAGGGTTTCATCACTATGGCCAAAAGCGCCAAAGGCATTCCCCAGAAAGATACGTATATTGGCACTTTGTCGCTTCGCCTGTTGCAGACAGGCTTTAAGGGCTGGCACATTACCTTCTGCTCCGGCCAGGAATGCCAGTGGACGCTGGTTCAGATAATTAAGCTGTACAAAGGCCATAGTTGCCTCCAGTATCTCGCTGCCTGCAATAAGAGCCGTTGCTGTCGAATTGCTGATTAGGATGTTTAATCCCTTGTACTGTTTCAGTATAGTGCGCAGAATTTTTCTGGTGTGCTGAGATTTGCTGCTCTGAATGGGCTTCTTGAGTGTTGTTTGAAACTTGCTATGCTGAAAGGCTGTTGCTCGAAAGGAATGAAGATGAGTCAAAAATTAGTACCAACATTTCAGCAGGATGCGGTTGAAGTTATCGATCAGAATACCGTATTTCAGGGGTTCTTCCGTTTCGATAAGCTGCGCCTGAAAACTCGTCGCTTTGATGGCGGCTGGTCAGAAGAGATGAGTCGTGAGGTCTTTGTCCGTGGCAATGCTGTTGGTGCGCTTCTTTATGACCCTGTAGCTGATAAATTGCTGATGCTGGAGCAATTCCGCCCCGGTTGTATATATGATTCAGCCCAAAGCCCCTGGCAGTTTGAGTTGGTGGCGGGTATGACAGAGCCCGGTGAAAGTGATGAAGATGTGGTTCACCGGGAAGCCGAAGAAGAAGCTGGCTGTAAAGTGCTTCACCTGGAACATCTGTACAAATACTGGGTCAGTCCTGGTGGTATGGATGAACAGATCGACCTTTTTCTGGGCATTATTGACAGTCGTGAGATTCAGGAAGGAATCTACGGCCTGGAAGAGGAAAATGAAGATATCCGCGTTGAGCTGATCGACACTGACGAAGCCTTTAAGGGACTTGAGGATGGCCGCATTAACAATGCCATGGCCATTATCGGTTTGCAGTGGTTGCAGCTTAACCGACAACGCCTGCAGCAGGTTTACCGCGTTTAAATCGACAGGATTTAGATGCAGCCAGTGATATTAATCATAGGTGTAAAGGCCTGATCGTTATTTTGGTGATGTTTACAGCCAAGGTCAGCCTGCTGTGGCGGGAGTGTTTCCCTATGAATTCAAATTCCGATAAAAAGCCGGCGTCCGGTACTCGTTTCGGCAGTTGGCAACAGCACAATGGCTGGCGAACCAAACCCAACTATTCCGTAGACTTAAAAAGACAGATGGCTGAGTGCGAAGCTAATTATCTGCGTCTGCTGAAGCTTCTGCCGGATCTGGATGAAACTGAGCAGTGGCATTTTGCGGTGAGTGATGAATCCCTGCATCTGGGTGAGCTGGTGATTAAGGTCACTGAGCGTAGTAAGTACACTACGCTGTTACGTATTTTTCAGAAAGACAGCTGGGGCCATTGGCTCAGCCAGCCGGAGCTCTCAGTGCGACTGTACCATGATGCCCGCATGGCTGAGGTGGTGGGCTATCAGAAGCAGCGTCACTTTGATGGTCGCTATCTCTATCCCAATGACAAGATGCGTCAGCCGGATGAAAAGCTGCAGATCAATCTGTTTCTGGGAGAGTGGCTGGCACATTTGCAGCGGTATGGTCATGTCGCAGAGCCTGTTAACCTTTCATTTTAATCAGTAGGAGGGGGTTCTCCCTCCGGCGACCTGACTTTATATATCGACTCAGGATTCTTTTTTGATGTCCGTTTCTGTTATTCAGCTTACCGACCTGCACCTTTTGGCCGATACTCATCAGAAGTTTAAAGGCCAGAATCCCTGGAGTAATTTCAATCGTTTGCTGGCGCAGATCGCCTGTGGCGACCAGCCGGACCTGTATCTGCTGACAGGTGATCTCTGTCAGGATCATAGTCCCGAGGCGTGTCGGGCGGTTTACCGAATGCTGGCTGAACGTATGGATCAAACCGGCTGCCTTTGGCAGTGGATTCCCGGTAACCATGATCAGCCAGAACTGATGGCTGAGTATAAGGCTCAGGAGTCTTCTGTTGTGGTTGGTGACTGGCAATGGCTATTGCTGAACTCCAATTCCGGAAGCCCCCATGGTGAACTGGCCGATAGTGAGCGTCAGACACTGCAGGCTTCTTTGGATAATCCTAAAGCCCGTTTTCAGGCGGTAGCTGTGCATCATCAGCCGTTATTGGTCGGGCCGCGACGTCAGGGGCTGTTCTATTCGGAGCTGCCTGAACCAGAGGCTGTTGCTGGCATCGACAGTATTCCTCTGCGGGATAATGGCTGGCTCTGGCAGGTGTTATGTGAGCAGGCTCAGGTAAAGGCCGCAATCTGTGGCCACGTACATCAGGAACATGAGCTTGAGCGTGACGGACTGACACTCTTTACCACACCGGCTACCAGTATCCAGTTCACTGCTGATATTAATGGTTTTGAGTTGGATCCTGCTCCGCCCGGCTACCGTTGCTTTGAGCTGCTGAATGATGGCTCGGTTAAAAGCTGTACCGAGCGTTTGAAGAGCGCTTATTAAGTACAGTTTGAAAGCTTTTTGTACCTTTCGGCCCTCTTTTGCCTGTTTTACCGCGCTGGCGTTAGTCTTCTGGCCGAAGGGGTTTTCTTACCTGGGGTTCTTGCCTGTTTTAAAATCTCTTATATTAAAAAGTTATCAGCCAATGATTTTAAATAATTTGACGTAATTAAGGATTCCGTTTTAACTACGCTTATTAAAATCGCGCACAATAGGCTTATTTGTATCTGATACAGGCCGATGGAAAGCTTTAAAAGCGGCTGCGATAACAGATTTGACTTGAAAAGCCGCCCTGTCGGGGCTTGCTTATGACCTTTAGCAGGAGTGGATCACAACGATGATATCGCCCGAACGCCTGACTCACCTGAAACAGCTGGAAGCCGAGAGCATCCACATTATTCGGGAAGTAGCTGCTGAGTTTGATAATCCGGTAATGCTGTACTCAATCGGTAAAGACTCGGCGGTAATGCTGCATCTGGCCCGTAAAGCCTTCTACCCGGGAACGCCTCCGTTTCCGCTGATGCATGTGGATACCACGTGGAAATTCCGTGAGATGATCGAATTCCGCGACAAGATGGCGAAAGAAGCGGGTATGGACCTGATCGTTCATACCAACGAAGAAGGCCGCGCGGCAAATATCAACCCGTTTGATCACGGCAGTCGTAAGTACACCGACGTGATGAAAACCGATGCCCTGAAGCAGGCGCTGAACAAGTACCGCTTTGATGCGGCGTTCGGTGGTGCCCGTCGTGACGAAGAGAAATCCCGCGCTAAAGAGCGTGTTTACTCGTTCCGTGACAAATTCCACCGCTGGGACCCGAAAAACCAGCGTCCTGAGCTGTGGAACCTGTTTAACGGCAAGGTCAATAAAGACGAATCGATCCGTGTATTCCCGCTATCCAACTGGACCGAGCTGGATATCTGGCAGTACATCTATCTGGAAGAGATTCCGATTGTGCCTCTGTACTACTCAGCAGAGCGCCCGGTGGTTGAGCGTGATGGCACCCTGATCATGGTTGATGATGAGCGTATGCCGCTGGCGGAAGATGAGAAGCCTGAGATGCGTTCTGTGCGTTTCCGTACGCTGGGTTGTTACCCGCTGACCGGTGCGGTGGAATCGACGGCTGCAACGCTGCCGGACATTATTCAGGAAATGCTGCTGACCACCACTTCCGAGCGTCAGGGCCGTGTGATCGACCACGATGGCACCGGTTCTATGGAAGAGAAAAAGCGCGAAGGCTATTTCTAGGAACGGTCTCTGTCTGAGAACCGTCGCACAAGTGCACGGTTCTGAGCTGCCGGCTTACCCGGCTTGCTGAGTGAAACAAGATTCTGGTCGGGTGTGTGCTTCAGGCCATATCCGCCCCAAGTGAATGAGGACACAAAATGTCTCACCAATCCGATCTGATTGCGGAAGATATTGAAGCGTATCTGAAACAACACGAACAGAAAGATCTGCTGCGTTTTATCACCTGCGGCAGTGTTGATGATGGTAAAAGTACCCTGATCGGCCGTCTGCTGCATGATTCCAAAATGATCTATGAAGATCAGCTGGCAGCGATCAGCCGTGACAGCAAGAAAAGCGGCACCACCGGTGAAGAGATCGATCTGGCACTGCTGGTTGATGGCTTGCAGTCTGAGCGTGAGCAGGGCATCACTATCGATGTGGCTTACCGCTATTTCTCTACCGAAAAGCGTAAGTTCATCATCGCGGATACTCCGGGACATGAGCAGTACACCCGTAATATGGCGACCGGTGCGTCTACCGCATCCTTGGCGATTATTCTGATCGATGCCCGTCACGGCGTACTGACTCAGACCCGTCGTCACAGCTTTATCGCTTCTCTGCTGGGTATTAAGCATGTGATCGTTGCCGTCAACAAAATGGATCTGGTGGATTATTCTCAGGCCCGTTATGACGAGATCGTGGCGGACTATAAAGAATTTGCTAAAGATCTGGATCTGCCGGATACCCGTTTTGTGCCGGTTTCTGCCCTGAAAGGCGAAAACGTGACCAATAACAGCGAGTTGATGTCTTGGTACACCGAAGCTCCGCTGATGGATATTCTGGAAAACGTGGAAGTGAATCACGACATCGCACTGCAGGAGATGCGATTCCCGGTGCAGTACGTGAACCGCCCGAATCTGGATTTCCGTGGTTTCTGTGGCACCGTTGCCGCCGGTTTTGTTAAGAAAGGCCAGTCGGTTACTGCGCTGCCTTCCGGCAAAACCAGCACCGTTAAATCCATCGTCACCTTTGATGGTGAGCTGGATCAGGCGCAGCCGGGTCAGGCCGTTACGGTTACCCTGAACGATGAAATTGATATCTCCCGTGGTGACGTACTGGTTGAAACCGGTAGTGAAGCCAAGGTCAGCAACAGCTTCAGCGCACACATGGTGTGGATGCATGAGCAGCCGTTGGAACTAGGTAAACAGTACAGCTTTAAGGTTGGTACTCACTTCACCAGCGGTTATGTGACTCATATCGAGCATCAGATCGATGTGAACACCATGGAAAAATCCGAAGCCCGTGAGCTGCCATTGAACGGTATCGCGCTGGTAACGGTTGAGCTGACCGCTCCTGTGGTATTTGATGCGTACAAATCCAGCAAGTTTACCGGTAGCTTTATCGTTGTTGATCGTTTGAGCAACGTGACAGTCGGTGCCGGTATGATTGAAGATGTCGCTCAGGCTGGCGCACAGACTGCGGCAGGCCCAATCAGTGCCTTTGAACTGGAACTGAACGGTCTTATCCGCAAGCACTTCCCTCACTGGGAAGCGAAAGATATCAGCGAACTGCTGAAGTAATCTTTCTTCCGAGCGCTTCTTCGGTTATCAAACCGGAAATAAAAAGCGGCCATCACTGAGCAGTGATGGCCGTTTTTGTTTTAAGGCATTCTGTTGATCCGGGAAGTCTCAAGCCCAGGGCGCTGTTTTGACGTTCAGCGAATCAAAGCACTTCTTCGATATGCTCTTTCCACTCATTCATGGCGGCTTCACGACGTTTCTGGTGGTTGATCAGCAGTTTGTGATGATCTTCCCAGTGGTCGATAAAGTGCTGATGGCACTCTGACGGATCGGATGTTGCGCAATCCTGCCATAAATCGAACCAGAGATGGTTGTATTCCATCATTGCTTCAAGCTCGAGATTCACGAGATTATTCATCCCATCAAGCCAATGTTGCTGCACTTTTTGCATCGGCAGTGGTTGAGGAAGAACTTGCGCGAATAATGAAAAGTCGGGAAAGAATTGGTTTGCCATGACTGCGATCTCCGTATTAGGCCATAAGATCTTGCTGCCCCTAAGGGCCGGCTTAAAGTCTGTGCCCGTCCTTCGGTTCCCTTCCATTCTAGAAGAGTTTTGATTCTTTCGTTATGACTTCTGCTTGTTGTGTATCAAGTAATCGGCTGTTTTCTTTTGACCTGCTTAGAATAGAAAATTGTACTTTATATAAGCACCTGTTTAATAAAGAGAACTTGTTCTTAAGCCAAAAACTGAAAAGCCCTCACAAGTGAAGTGACCCCCAATAGTTGGACACCCAACATTGGGGGTTCTTTTTATGGCGA
>NZ_CEYNZH010000020.1:0-52848 GCF_982874595.1 Oceanospirillum sp.
CAGGCGTATACCGGCAGTGCAACTCGGAGCCCTTCGGCCTGCAGAGCGGTCAGAGCTCCAAAAAGGGCTGCACTTCCTGAAGACACAGCGACTACATGCTCCGCGGGTAAATCGTGATATGCCGCCAGTTGGCGTTCAAACTCTGCTGTTTCCTTACCCTGAGCGATCCAGCCGGACTCAATAACCTGTCGTGCCGCCTCTGCTTCTGCGTTTCCCAGTGTTGGGCGGTTATGCGCAATCTGAAGCATAGTAACCGGCCTTAATAACCATAGGGTTGCCACAAACCAGCGAGTAAGGGGGGATATACCCTGCATCAACCATAGTACCGGCAGCAATAACACAGTGATGGCCAATATGAGCCCCGCCTTTAACCATCACGTGAGAGCCAATAAAAACATTGTGTTCTATCGTGATATCCCTGCGAGTTATTGTGTCTGAAAGGCCAATTGTTTTCCGGTGTGAATCAGCACAGTTAATAACCACAAACGAGGCGATATCACAGTTATCACCGATGGAGACATGTGCGCCTTTGGCGTAAACCTCAGAGAAACCTGAGATATAAACATTTTGGCCAAATTCAGGTTCCCCGTTAACCCAGACCAGAGGGTGAAACTTATTTTTTCTGAACCCGGTGACGGATCGGAAAAAGTAGAGGAATAAGGCTTTAAGTGGGTTCACAGCAGAACTTCCAGAGTTAAAGGTGTTCCGCGTTCAAGGTCTTTGTTCGCGGTTTTTCCCAGTACGTCTTCATAATGCCGGGGTTCCAGTCCGAATCCAGGTCGGATAACCCGAACATTCTCAGGGGACAGTATTTCACCCTGACGTATATCCTGCACCACATAAACAGAACGACCATGGTGACTTCCAGGGCGCTTTTCATTCAGGGCGTTTGGATTACCGATTGCTTTCCATGCTTGATCTGTTTGACGGCGAAGCTCTTTAAGTTCGTCGGGCTCGATAGAGAATGCGGCATCGGGACCACCGTCAGAGCGCCTCAGCGTAAAGTGTTTTTCAATAACCGACGCACCGTAGGCAACAGACAATACCGGGGCGATATGCTCCAGAGAATGATCGGACAATCCAACGGGAACGCCCAGTTTTGCCAGTTCACCAACAACTGAAACATTCATATCTTCCGCGTTGCTGGGGTAGCTGCTGATGCAGTGCAGTACGGCGATATCCCTAGCCCCTGCATCACGAAGTATGGTCAGAGATTCTTCAATATCCTGAAGGCTGGAGATGCCAGTTGAGATAATGATGGGTTTACCGGTTGCGGCGACCTGCTTCAGAAAATAGTGATCTTTCGCTTCAAAAGAAGCAATTTTGTAAGCTGGGCAGTTCAGGTCTTCCAGAAGGTTGACAGACGCTTCGTCAAAAGGAGAGCTGAACAGGGTAATACCGATCTCTTCAGCTTTTTCAAACAGTAATTTATTCCAAGAGGTTGGCATTGTGATCTCGCTGTAGAGATCATAGTACTTTTTGCCTTGCCATAAGGGATCAGGAATCAGAAAATCCGCTTTGTCACAATCAATGGTGAGGGAGTCAGCGGTGTACGTCTGAATTTTCACCGCATCAGCACCGCAGCGTTTTGCCTGCAGAACCATCTCAAACGCTTTATTCAGGTCCTGCGTATGGTTATTTGACATTTCTGCGATGAGATAAGGGGGGGCTTGATGGCCGATTGCCCGTCCATTAATTTTCATGTTTCGGTCCCGAATTTTGCCGTTATGCAAAGCTTTTAACTGTTTGTCGGACAAAAAAATAACATCCTGCAATATACTTTGAGGGAAAGTAACAAGCAAGATATTGAAATCAAACAAAATCTGTCATCTTGGGGCGTTAAGAATGTGAGTTCGAGGCCCTTTGGGCAAAAAGCCGCCTTAAGGCTCTCGGAATAGCACAATGCCCCGATGGGATGCCCTCGGGGCGTTGCTGTTTATGGGGTGTTAATTGTTGCAGTCTAAATTCCGGAGCTAAACCTCAGCAATTGACCTGCCACTTACCTTCACCCTGATAAAACTCGATACCCATCGGCGTAAAGCGCGCCAGATAGAGCCAGCGGTTATCTGCCAACTGGCGCAGAGTGTCGTGTTTACTCAGGATCTTCTCAATGGTTACCCGATCACTGTCGATCACCACCGTCAGGCGCAGCGGTTCGTGCTGCCAGTCTTCACCGTTATGCACCGACTGTAGTGCCAGACCGGTTCTCAGATCGCCACCATTCCCCTCGAATACTCCAAGGCGACCGCCAACCACATTGTGCAGGGTTTTGTTGCCGCTGCCGTAACGGGTGTTGTCCACGGTTGAGGCGAAATACTGCATATTGATCCAATGGGTCACCACCATAGGGGCGGTCATGATCTGTTCCAGCAGTGTGCCTTCCGGGTCTTTCTGTGGCGAGTAGTCGTGCAGAAAACTCCGGCCATCCAGTTTGATTCCCCGGGAGCGGGAGCGGGGCGCAATAATAAAGCTGGCGTTGTTGGTCAGTCCCCACTCGGGGCGGGTTTGCGCCCAGTCGTTTGCCCGCTGGCGAACCGACTTGAGTAGTTTATCCGGTTGCTCCTGCAGTTCAGCCAGCCCCAGAGACGGTGCCCGTTCCCGACGCGCTTGTTTACCGGCAGAGGCCAGCTGTTGCTGCAGTTTATTCACTGCCAACTGATGAGATTCCGGAATCTGCTGCTGATCAAACAGGCTGATCTCTTCGGTGGTGGTGTTGTGCAATGCCGCGACAAAGTGAGTGGTTTCCGGAATCTGAATGCCCAGCTGTGCTATTTGTTCCCGTACCTCCTGATCATTCAGCAGTTTTGCCAGCGCGCGGGAGTTCACTTCGCCGGTCTGTCCGCAGCAGGCCCCGCAATCCAACCCTGCCCGTTGAGGATTGTTATGGCTTTGGCTACCGTGACCGACCAAAAGAACCAGCGGCGCTAAACCCTGCGTCAGGTTCATACCAGTCAGCACTTTTTTCGCCAGCTCTGCTTGCTGTTCAGGACTTGCACCTGAACTTGCCAGAGACGGTTGCAGATCACAGCCTTTATTCAGGCCTAAACTGTTACCTGAAGTGAGTTCGCCTTCATCGGGCAGACTTCGACGGATCAGCTTGCCGGCATAGCTCAGGCCCAGTGTTTCCACCAGGGTAAATGCGGATGCCGGAACGGATTTAAACGGCTGCCAGCTCAGCAGCTTGTTCAGGTTTGAGCGGCGCTTGTGGGCGATCTTATGATCCTTGGCCTCATTGCCGCAGGTATCAGTAATGTGCAGTGAGGGAGCCAATAGCCCCGGTAACTGAGGTCGTGTTGCTTCTGTACCCAGCGGCGTGTAGCTGACCGGCAATCCAAAAAAACCGGCAAACCCCAGTGTCTGAATCTCATCGGATTGGTCTTCCAGATGACGTCGGAAAACCTCTGAGCGTACATCAATACAGAACACCGCCTGTACACTGGCCTGAGCTCCCAGGGGGTGGGGTTTGCCCTGTAATCGTTTGCTCAATTGTTGTTGGTAGCTGATTTCATGGGCGCGTTGCCAGATCAGATGCAGAGGATTGACTCCCTCATGCGTCTGCCGATGCTGCTGCCACTGTTGTTGCCAGATCTGCCAGACTGAGCCTTGCTGACGCTGACCATCATCGATCAGTTGCTGCCAGCTAAGCCGTACCGCCAGCAGGTCGGTCAGCGTATGATCTTCCTGGCCTTCAAGCCTTGCCTGCCAGCCCAGGTAGGCCGCCCAGGATGCCCAGCCGCTGATCCGCATCAGCACCGCCTGCAGATATTCCGGCCATTGGGCTTCCGGTATTTGCAGGTCCTGCAGGGTGTTTGCGATCTGTTGTACCGGATCTTCCGATAGAGTTTTCGCCTTAGCGGCGATGCCCGGTGCCTTCATCAGCAGAGCAACGCTGTGATCCCGGGTCAGGGTTTTACGCCAGCTTTTGTATAGCGAACCTTGGCCCGTGGACTTCTTTTGCCCCGGATGCCAGTCGGCCTGATCGTTATCAAACCAGGCGGCACAGAACTGAGAGACCTGATGAGTGATGGTGTCGCACCAGGCGGGCTCATGTTGCAGATCCCGCATCTGATCCAGCGTATCGCCCAGCAGGGGGGGAGGGACCGGTGACGTGTCCTGCTCGGTCAGCCCTGCAATAGCCTGTTGTTCACTCAGGCAGAAGTCTTCACTTTGAGAAGCGAATTCTGCCAGTGCCTGCTGCAGATGAACCGCCTTGATGGTGCCGTCGATCCAGCGCTTCTGGTAGTAACTCAAAGGCAGCGTCATAGCAGAACCGGCCAGCCGGGACTGGCGATCAGCAACCTGGTTAAAGTGATGGCTGATCTGTTCCCAGTAAGGGTTCACCGCAATCATGCGATCCAGCGGCCAGGTCGGAGCGATACTGCCCGTTGCGCGTTTGATCGCATCGTGCAGGGCTTTTTCCTTTAATGGGTCTGCTTTAAATGGAGCATTCATGCGCGGTCTCCCAGGTTGTACTGATGGCTGTTGGAATAGCGTGTATCTTGGCTTTGGCGGTTAAAGCGGGTCTGGGCCTGTTGTGGGCTGAGACGGGCTGGCCAGCACTTAAATGCCAGGCGGGTAAAGGTTTCGTCCAGATAGAAACCGTTGTACGCCCATGGAAAGAGTCGACGGGAAACGCGGCCTTCCGGCCAGAGGCGAATCCAGGTTTGCAGGCAGTACAGAGCGATAAAGCTGATGGCAACCCAGATCATCAGTGCTTGGGAGGCCGTGCCTGCAGCGGGCGCGAGTTGAGCAAACAGCAGATGCCAGATCAGATACAGCTGGGTCAGTAATGTCACCCGCACTGTTGCGGTCAACAGGGCGAAAAGGCGCAGTTGCTGTTCCTGCCAGAAAAGCGGGGTCAGGCCCAGTACCAGAATCAGGGTAACCGCCGAAGAAAGATGCAGTTCCGTAGCAAATTGCTGCCAGATCAGCACAGAAGCGGATACGACGGCCAGTGTCAGCAGTGGGCTGAACAGGGTACTCAGCAGCACATGGCGCTTTTTCTCTTTGCTGAAAAAGTCACCGATACGGCTTTGAGCAACGGTCTCACCGGAACTCAGGAAGGCGTAGGCTTTATAGAGCGAGTGAGCCAACAGGTGCAGCAGCGCCAGTTCGTAAAGGCCTAAACCGATCTCCATCAGCATAAAGCCCATCTGCGCACAGGTCGACCAGGCCAGACGAACCTTGATGCTGATACGGGTCATCATGACAAGACCGGCCAGCACGGCGGTTAAGCTACCCACGACCACCAGCATCGCCTGTGCCACCGAAGCCAGCGAGATCAGCTCCGCCAGACGGATCAGTACAAAACCACCCATATTCACCACACCAGCGTGTAGTAGTGCAGAAACCGGTGTTGGGGCTTCCATCACCTGAATCAGCCAGCCGTGCAGGGGCAGCTGAGCGGTTTTAAGAATCGCGGCTAGGGCAAACAGCGCCGCAGCCCAGTGCAGTGTCACCGGCAGAGAGGGTTGTTCGCTGATAAAGGCGTTCAGCGGTGGCAGAGACAGCGTGCCTGCGGTTTGGTAGATCAGCACCAGCGCAATCACCAGTGCGATCTCCGCCAGACGGCTGACGATAAATTTTTTGTGTGCCACCACCTGAGCGGCTTTGCGCTCTTTGTAGTGGGTCAGTAGATGGTGCAGACCGAAGCTGGTACCTGCCCATGCGAATGTGATCAGCAGCAGGTGCTGACTGGTAATCAAAAGGCCAACACTGGTCAGAGTGAACAGCATGCCCTGAACAAAGCGCGCCTGCTGCTCAGAGCTTTCGCCCTGAAGATAGCGATAAGCAAAGCCCGTGATCACCCAGCCCAGTAGTGCGACCAGCAGCATCAGCGTCACACTCAGAACATCAGCCTGCAGCTCAAGAATAAAAATGCCAGCCAGGGTAGCGGCTAACGTTAGGGCCGTAGCCGTCAGTCCGGCACGAACGCTAACGTGGGCAATTGGCCAGGCTTTTTTCGGTCGGTACAGACTGAACAGAAAAGCAGTAAAGAAGATAACTGGCAACGGCCAGCCACTCAAAAGTGATGACAAAACTGTATGCGACATAATTGTGTGCGACATAACCAAGCCTGCTCTGTAGGGTGGTTGCTCTTTGGATGAGCTGGGTAACTTGTGTTCACTGAGGGCAAACATTCCTCAGATGTTTCTGAGTGAGCATTTTTGGCTGGCGGGGTGATTTTGTAAAATATATAGTTCTTCACTAAATGTTCTTAAAAAAAGAACGATTAATCTGCAGTCTAAATTAAAAGCGATAGGGCGGGGTGTTATGCGTGATCTGAATTTTCGTCATCTGTATTACTTCTGGACCGTGGCCAAAGAGGGCAATCTGACCCGTGCGGCCCGGCAGATGCATCTCTCTCAATCGGCGCTCTCGTCTCAGATCAAGCAGTTGGAAGAGCAGCTGGGTCAGAGGTTGTTTGACCGGCAGGGGCGCACTCTGCAGCTGACCGAAAGCGGGCATCTGGTTCTTGAATATGCCGAGAGTATTTTCAGTCTGGGTTCTGAGATGCTTTCCATGATGGAGAGCGGTGGTCTCAAGCGGTTGCAACGCCTGAGAGTGGGCGCTGTAGCGACCTTGTCGAGAAACTTTCAGGATAACTTTCTTAAGCCGGTCATCGGGCAGGAAGGGGTTCAGCTGGTGCTGCACTCTTCGGCGCTGGAGGGGCTTCTTGAGCAGCTGGAAGTGCACAAGCTGGATCTGATTCTTTCTAACCGGGCGGTTGCTTCTGACTCGACCTTGCCCTGGCGTTGTCAGTTGCTGGCACGTCAGAGTGTCTGTCTGGTGGGGCCGGATACGGAGACTTTCAATCAGCTGCGTTTTCCGCAGGATCTGCCCAAGGTTAAGGTATTAGTGCCGGGTCCCAGCAGTGATATTCGGGTTCAGTTTGATATGTACTGCCAACAGCATGGGCTGGATCTGATTCCCTACGCGGAAGTGGACGATATGGCGATGCTGCGTCTGATGGCGCGGGATTCCGGTGGTGTGACCGTGGTACCCGAGGTTGTGGTGCAGGATGAGATCGAAAGTGGATTGCTTAAAAAATATTGCACCTTGAAAGGCGTGATCGAGAACTTCTACGCGATTACCGCTAAGCGGCATTTTGAGTTACCGATTCTGAAAATGTTGTTGGAGGAGGGCGCATCAGAGCTCTGATCTCCCTCTGCCTGCCATTCGCTGGCCCTGGAACAGAACATTGCGAAATATCCCGTCCCACGGCCATCCCTTTACAGTTGTGTCATAAAGGTGCCTTCAGGAACCACGGGCAGGTACTTCTTGTAAAAGTTCTTGTAAGCGGCTTCAGGGTTCAGATCACTGAACAATTCCGGATACATCGCCTTGGCGTAGAACTGCAGCATAGCGCCATCCATAATGGTTCGGCAGGCCCCGTGGTAAGCACCGTAAATACGGTTGTTTTGTACCGCACTCAGACTGGACCAGCCCAGACGATCTTTAAAGCCTTTCAGCCGGGCTTTTGCTTCAGTCTCATCGACGCCCTGACCCATAAGGACGCCATCGTCGCTGCCTGCATTCTCATAGCCAGTCAGGACAATAATGTCGGGATTGGCGGCCAGAATCTGTTCAGGATTCAGCTTGCCCCACCATTCTACGTAAGGGGCTGAGATATTATCGCCCCCAGCCATTTTCGCGATAGCCCCCCACATGTTTTTGCCGAAGGTATAACCGATCTCATCGACACCGGATGATGCGTACTCTGTGTAAATTTTCGGTTGAGGTAATCCGGCTTCTTCCAGGCGACTGGTAATGTTTTCAATGTTTTTACGGTACTCATCCGCGATTTTAGCGGCACGCTCTTCCTGCCCGGTAATGACGCCGATCAGCTGGGTACTTTTAACGTGACGCTCCAGCGTTTGGGCGTTGAAATCCACAACGACCACTTTAATGCCAGCGCTCTCGAGTTGCTCAATCTCGCTACCCAGCCCTTTGAATTGCCAGTCTGCCAGCATGATCACATCGGGGTTGAGACTGATCACCTTCTCCACGGAAAACGTTTTGGTATCAACCCGACCAATACCGGGAATCTCGTCCAAAGACGGGCGGTGTCTGACATACATATCCCAATTGGCTGCACGTGCCTGCCAGATATATTTCGACAGTCCCACGACCTTGTCATAGGCCGCTTCAGTGCCGATCGCCATGTAATCTTCGGGATAAAAGCCGACAACAACACGTTGGGCCGGGGCATCAAAACTGACCTCCCTGTCCAGAATATCCTTAATAGTGACCTCATCCGCAAAGCTTGAGACAGACATTAGAAGAGCGGTAATTGCGAACAGTTTCTGCAGCATCTGTTTTCCTAAGGTACGGTTTTATAAAGGGAAATTGATTAATTTTTAAGAGGCTGGTTAAGAGGGCCACCCTGAAAAGTCTTGTTGTGGATTCTATATTTAACTAAAATGCTTATGCAAATTATTATCAATTGGATTTTCTAATGACCAGCGCAGTTCTCTCTGAAACGCTTCTTAAGCAACGGCAGCAGGAAAGCCGACGTAGCATGATTCTTATGATGTTGGCTGTGGTTCTTTTGGCTTCTTTTGTGCTGGATATCGCCACCGGCCCGTCGATGCTGGGGGTGGGTGATGTGGTTAATGTGCTTCTTAGTCTGGTCGGGGTGCCGGTGGATGTGTCGGGTCCTGCAGAAGTGATTGTGACTAATCTGCGTTTGCCGATCGCTTTGATGGCACTGATTGTTGGCGGTGTGCTGGGTGTAGGTGGGGCCGAAATGCAGACCTTGCTTAATAACCCGATGGCAAGTCCATACACATTGGGTATGGCCGCCGCCGCGGGTTTTGGTGCCGCGTTGATGCTTTATGCCGGCTCTTTAGGTCTGAATGCCGGGATTGCGGTGCCTTTGGGGGCTTTTGTCTGCTGCATGTTGTCGGCCGGGCTGCTGTTCGGGCTGGCGATGATGCGCCATATTACCTCCGGCCAGCTGATTCTGGCGGGTATCGCCCTGCTGTTTCTGTTCCAGTCGCTGCTGTCTCTGGTGCAGTTTGTCTCTTCACCGGAGCTGAGCCAGCAGATTCTGTTTTGGCTGTTTGGCAGTCTGACTAAAGCAAACTGGACGAATGTGGGAATCACTGCCGGTGTGACCTTTGTTTGTATGCTGATGCTGATGGAGGATGCCTGGAAACTGACAGCCCTTCGTCTGGGGGAAGAGCGGGCGAAGAGTCTGGGTGTTAATGTGGCGCGCTTGCGCCTGAAAACCCTGGTTATTGTTGCGGTGATGACGGCAACGGTTACCAGCTTCGTTGGCATTATCGGTTTTATCGGCATTGTTGCGCCGAATATTGCCCGTATGCTGGTGGGGGAAGACCAGCGTTACTTTTTACCCCTCTCTTTCCTGGTCGGTTCTTTTCTGCTCTCCAGTGCCTCGGTACTGTCTAAATCCCTGGTGCCCGGTTCGCTTTTTCCGATCGGTATTGTGACTGCGATTATCGGTGTACCGTTTTTCTTCTGGATGATTATTGGTAAGAGGGCAAACTGATGCTGGAAGTCCGAAATTTGTCGCTGGCATTTGGCGATCTGGTACTGGCGGATCAGCTGAGTTTTACCCTGGAAGCCGGAAAAACACACGTCATCATCGGCCCGAATGGTACGGGTAAAAGCAGTCTGCTGAAAGTTTTGTTTGGTGATATTAAACCTCAATCCGGTGAAGTGTTGTTTGATTCTGAACATCTGGATTACCGCAATCTGAACCATTGGCGGCAGCGCTTTGGTTATATGCCGCAGGATATTCGGCTGGATGTTGGCCTTACGGTTCTGGAAGTTGTTTTACTGGGGCGTCTGGATGCGCTTTCGCTCAAGCTGGGTGATCCGATGATTAAGGCTGCGCTGCAGGCGTTGGATCAGATCGGTCTGTTGCATCTGGCGCAACAGGATGTTCGTACGCTGAGTGGTGGGCAGTGCCAGATGATACTGTTTGCTCAGGCGTTGATGCGTAACCCGAGGATTCTGATGCTGGATGAGCCGGTCAGTGCATTGGATCTGCACTTTCAGCAGGTTCTGCTGGATCATCTGGATCAGCAGACGCATCAGCAACATTGGGTTTCGGTGATGATTCTGCACGACCTGAATTTGGCAGCACAGTATGCGGATAATCTGTTGGTGCTGAAGGGCGGCAAACTGTTGGCAGAGGGTGCTCCGGCGGATGTACTGACCGAAGACCTGGTTGAAGAGGTTTACGGGGTTAAAACTGAGTTAGCCTATGATCAGCAGGGTGTCCCCTTTATTCGTACTCCCCGTCGCCGTCTGATGGAACTGCCGGTGTCTCTGGCTTCATGAATCCTGCTTATCTTTATCGTGAGTTGAAGCAGGTTTCTGCGGCAGGCCGGGTGTTGATCCTGAATGGCTTCAGCTTCAATCTGGGGTTCTACATGCTGCTGCCGTTTCTGGCGGATCACCTGCAGCGTAACCTGGGGTTAAGCCCCTGGCATGTGGGGCTGGTGATTGGTCTCAGGGTGTTAAGTCAGCAGGGGCTGTTTCTGGTTGGCGGCACGCTTGGGGATTACCTGGGCTATAAACGACTGATTCTGCTGGGATGTCTGGTGCGTATTGCCGGGTTTCTCTTGTTGGCGGTTGCCGGTCAGTTTGCTTTTTTGTTGCTTGGGGCTTTTCTGACTGGTTTTGCCGGAGCACTGTTTACACCGTCCAGTAATGCCTATCTGGCCCATGAGGCCACCGATGGTGAACATCGTGATCGTATCTTTGCCCTGCAAAACTGGAGTAGCGAGACAGGCATGTTTCTTGGCCCTTTAGTGGGTATGTTCTTGCTGAGCTTTGATTTTATGTGGGTTGGGCTTTCAGCCGCATCGCTTTTTGCCTTGCTGTTTCTGATTCAGCGTCATTATCTGCCGGAGTTGACCAGCCAGAAGAAACGTCAGGGCGGTGAACCTTTCTGGCGACAGTGGCAGCGCATGATGCAGAATCGGGCTTTTATCGGTTTTGTCGCCTTTGCCTGCTGCTTTCAGCTCTTTTTTCATCAGCTTTATCTCTCGCTGCCCCATGAGGTTGAGTCAAGGGGGCTGGAAGCCGGTGTGATCACTCTGGTCTTTATGATCTCTTCGGTGCTAGGTATTTTTTTCCAGATGCCGGTAAACCGCTATGTTCCCGCTCGGATAGGGCGTAGCCGGGCAATGGGGCTTGGTTTGGTGCTGATGGGGGGCTCTTTTCTCTGGTTTACGCTGGCTTTCAGTCTTGACTCCCGGCTTAATTTTATCGGTTTTGCGATCACCTTCAGTCTTGGCTCTATGTTGGTCCTGCCCCTTTTGGCGTCCAGCGTGCCGCGGTTTTGTGATAAATCAGAACTGGGTAGTTACTACGGCTTTTACTCCTGTATTGGCGGTGTAGTGGCATTCTTGGGACACCTTGCGATTGGTGGGCTGCTTTCCCTTGAGGGGCTGGATGCGGATCGTATCTGGTGGGGGCTTTCGGTTATCGGTCTTCTGGCGGGCAGCGGTTTGTATCTGAAAATGCGGAAACTGGATACCCGGACTGAGGCTGCCGTCAGTTAAGCCGGACCGTATCGGGGCTTGCCCTTGAAGGCGCTTTGGGCAATGCTGTGCGCTGTATTTTTCAGTCAGTAAATCGGCTTAACCCTTTGGACAGAGTTTTAAGGATAGTGCTATGCAGATCAGCGGAAAATTTAATGTCGCCCTTAATCGTCTTGATAATTATGCCGAAGGTGCTGATGGCATGGCGCTGGGGCGTATGTCGCTCGACAAGACATTTTTCGGTGAGCTGGAGGCGACCAGCAAAGGCGAGATGCTGAGTGCGCTGACACCGACCAAAGGTTCTGCCGGATATGTCGCCATTGAGCAGGTGACCGGTACCCTTTGCGGTAAAAATGGCAGTTTTGTACTGCAGCACTTCGGGCTGATGGATCGCGGTTATGACCAGCTGATTCTTGAAGTCGTACCGGACTCCGCCACCGGTGAGCTGGAGGGCTTAAAAGGCTGCATGAAGATCCGCATCGAAGAGGGCGAGCAGCACTTTTACGACTTTGATTTTCATCTGCCGGCATTAACAGCGGAAGCCGATGCTGCAGCGGATCAGGAAGCCAAAGCCTAAGCTTTGCCCACAGAAGGCGACCATAAAAAAACCGAACTCACTGAGTTCGGTTTTTTTGTTTAACGCGTCTGAACTGAGATTTAACCTTCCGGATAAACTTTCGCCAGTGTCGCGTTAATCTGGGTATCCAGATCGTCGTAGCTGTCGGCTACCAGATTGATATGGCCCATCTTACGACCCGGACGCAGACTCTTGCCGTAGCCGTGCAGCTGCTGGTCGCTGTTGACCAGAACGCTGTTGTCCATCTCAACACCCAGCAGGTTCACCATGCCGGTGATCTTCATCGCCTGAGTATTACCCAGTGGCAGACCTGTAATAGCGCGAACATGGTTGTTGAACTGGCTGCTGATGCAACCCAGCTGTGTCCAGTGACCGGAGTTGTGTACGCGCGGAGCCATCTCGTTAACCACCAGATGTTCTTTGCCATCAAGGTCGGTAACAAAGAACTCAATCGCCAGAATGCCCACGTAGTTGGACGCTGCCAGCAGTTTGTTGGCGATCTCTTCCGCCTGCTGCTGCAGTTCCGGTGTCAGGTTCGGTGCCGGAGCCTTAGAGGTCAGCAGCGTACCGTCGCGGTGCAGGTTTTCGGTCAGCGGGTAGAAGCGGCTTTCGCCTTCGGCGTTGCGAACGGCGATCATGGACACTTCACGTTTGAAGGTGACAAACCCTTCCAGTACGCAATCGAGATTGCACACCTCTTCATCCAGAGCGGCCGCATCGTCTGCGCTCTTGATGCGCCACTGGCCGTAGCCGTCGTAGCCGCCGGTGCAGGTTTTCAGAATCGCCGGATAGCCGATCTCTTCCAGTGCATCCAGAATTTCCTGACGGTTGCCGGTGCGACGGTAAGGGGCCACATCAACACCCTGTTCGTTCACCCAGCTCTTTTCCAGACCACGGTGACGGCAGGTTTCCAGCATGTTCGGGTCAGGATAAACCGGGCAGAACGCCTGCAGGGCTTTCAGGCGATCTGTATCCACCGCTTCTTTCTCAACGGTGATGACGTCCGGCTCGCCCAGAGCCTTGTACAGGGCTTCCGCTTCCGGGAACTCCTCGTCGTAGATCACGTCGCCAAGGCTTGTGATCGGATCAAGGGAATCACCCTGCTGCACCAGATAGCTGAACTGAATACCCATAGGCCAGGCAGACAGGGCCATCATGCGGGCCAACTGGCCGCTACCGACAACGGCAACTTTCATACGTCAATCCTCAAACTTGCATGATGACTCATGCTTTGCATTCTAAAATCTTTATCACAGTGGTCGCAGGCCGATTTTATTCGCCCTTAACGACAAGCGGGCGCCAAGGCGCCCGCTGCAGAAGATCAGTCAGTGACCAGTTCGAAGGCCACGCCATCAGTCTGCTTCTTACGGAATTCGATCAGACGCTCACGCAGGGCGTCGTCTTTCATGGCCAGCATCTGTGCTGCCATCAGGCCTGCATTATAAGCACCGGCTTCACCAATCGCCTGAGTACTAACGGCAACACCGCGAGGCATCTGTACGATAGACAGCAGACTGTCCATGCCTTTCAGGTGACGGCTGGCAACGGGTACCGCTACAACCGGCAGATGGGTTTCTGCGGCGATCATGCCCGGCAGATGAGCTGCGCCACCGGCACCGGCGATAATCACTTCGGTACCTTCTTCGTGGGCGCGGGTTGCAAACTCAACCAGTCGCTGAGGGGTGCGGTGGGCAGAAACAACACCAGCAACATATTCAACACCCAGCGCTTCCAGCGGCTTGGTGGCTTCCTGCATGGTGGCCCAGTCAGACTGAGAACCCATTACGATGGTGACTTTAGCAAATTTCATTACGGTAGCTCTCCGTTTTTATAGTGCAGCCCGGCTGACAACCCGTGTCTGATGTTTACCCGTTTGCGGGTTGCCACACCAAATTTTAAAAGCACGTTTCCGGCACTTTTTAAAAACAATAACAGTAAGACCTGATCCGTTTCGGATAAGGTCGCTGACAAAGTATACGGGCTGAAATAAAGCTGTTTGTCATAACCAACCTTGCCCTCTGTGGGCAGCCTGCTGTCAGACGGGTTTAAGGTGTACCGTCCAGCAGAGTTGGTTCAGCGAAAAAGAGGCGCACTATTATGCCTTAATTTGAGAAGAGATAAAAATTATTCTGCTTAAAGGCGGGGAAGGAACAGGGTAAGTCCCTGTTCCTTATCGATAATTCGGGTGCTGATATTAGCTCTGAACCCGTTCAATCACGGTTGCGTACTGCTGTTCAAACTCCTGAAACTCGGTGTCGTTGTGGTTGCAGCAGCGCACACCACCGGTCTTGATGTTGTAGATCCAGCCGTGGATATCCACCTTGCCCGTGGCCAGTTTTGCGGCGACTGCCGGATGGGTGCGGATATGCTGAACCTGCTGCAGAACATTCTGCTCAATTGCCTCATCCAGGTGTTCAGCACCAATGCATTCGTTGTAGCCAATGTCGTGACGTTCGCGCACGATCTCCATAGCAGAGCGACAGTGTCCCAGCCACTCTTTAACGTGGGGCAGGCCATCCAGCGCGTTCATATCCAGTGCGCCTTTGATAGCACCGCAGTCGGTATGGCCGCAGATGATGATGTGACGAACGCCCAGAACTGCAACGGCATACTCAACGGAAGCGGTCATGCCTCCGGTTTCATTGCTGTGTGGCGGGATAATGTTGCCAGCGTTACGACAGATAAAAAGATCACCGGGTACGGTTCCGGTCAGTAAATTCGGATCGATACGGGAATCTGAACAGGTGATAAAGAGAATATCCGGGCTTTGGCCCGAGGCCAGGGTTCCAAACAGGTCCTTGTGTTCAGGATATACATTCTGGCGAAAATTCAGAACGCCCTTAACAATTTTGTCCACGCTGAGCCATCTCCAATGGTTGTTGCTTATGGTCGGTGCAGTCCGAAGGGAAATGGTCGGCTGCCCGTTATTTTTTCTTGGCGGGTATTTTCTACTAAAGTCGCGCAAGATAAAAATAATTCTTTGTGGATAGCGTAGTTGTTTTTTGTTGTTTGAGGTTTTTCCGGTGGTTGTTATGGCCTGACCACAGGGTGAATGTAAAGTAGAAAGGGAGATTTGGCGTGTATAAGGAAAAAAAGCAAAAGCCTGCGTCGAGAATTGACCGTTCTTGCCACAGGCTTTTGCAATGACTGAAATGCTAACGGGAGCAGTCAGCCTCAAGTGAGACAGGTTGCTCAGGGGGATCTATGAGATCTGCCCCCTGAGTTGTATAGGGTCTATTGCAGATGATCAGCCAACCAGCAGGTGGCCCAGCAGGGCGATAATTGGCAGGGTGATCAAGGTGCGGATGATAAAGATCACGAACAGTTCCGGCAGATTCAGCGGGATCTTAGACTTGATCAGCAGTACACCCACTTCAGACATATAGATCAGCTGGGTCATGGACACACCGGCGATTACAAAGCGGGTCAGTTCGCTCTCAATGCCTTTACCAACGATGGCTGGAAGGAACATATCTGCAAAGCCAACCAGTAACGCAGGTGCAGCTTTAGCCGCTTCAGGAAGCTGTAGTAGTTCCAGTAGCGGAATAAAAGGAGCAGACAGCCAGGTAAAGATCTGGGTGTATTCTGTCATTGCCATCGCCAGCGTACCGATCGCCATCACCAGTGGCAGCAGACCAAACCAGATATCTGCGACATTGTGCAGGCCGGTTTTGATCAGCTGACCAAAGCCCGGTGCTTTTTGAGCGCGGGCAACCGCCTGATGCAGGCCCCATTTGTACAGAGACACATCCCCGGGCACGTCTTCTTTAATCTGTTTACCAACGCCTTCGGCGTATTCATCCTTTTTCCAGCTCAGAGGCGGCAGGCGAGGGGTGATCACTGCGGCCACAAGACCAGCGACTAATACTGCTGCGTAGAACTCGATAAACAGGTGCCCAATGCCGATAAAGTCAGCCACAACCAGACTGAAAGCGATGGAGGCGATGGAGAAGTTGGTGGCGATAACTGCAGATTCGCGCTTGGAGTAGAAGCCACCCTGATACTGCTGGGTGGTGATCAGAACGCCTACGGTGCCGGAGCCGATCCAGGAAGCGACCGCATCAATGGAGGAACGACCCGGTAGGCGGAACACCTTGCGGAAAACGTTACGTACCAGAGTGCCGATAAACTCCATCAGGCCGAAGTCCACCAGCAGCGGCAGTAACAGAGAGGCGAAGAAGAAGAAGGTAATCAATGCCGGTGCAAGATCGTAAAGTACAACGCCACCGGTATTACGGTTCCATACCCACTCGGGGCCAACTTCCTGCCAGGTCAGAATGACAAAAGCAGCACCCAGAACCCGAAGCGCCAACCATGGCAGGCTCACACGGAAGATGGAGCCGAGGGCGCTGTTTTTCAGTTTTTCGGTTTCCGGCATCAAGGAAACAATCACAGAGACCGCCGCTGAAATGCTCAGCAGGGCAACCGTGATCAGTGGCAGATCTTCTTTCAGCAGGGCTTTAAAGAAGTCCGCGATGACGCCCATGCCGATGGTCACTTTGCCTTCTACAAAGATAGGCGTCAGAAAGAAAAGTACGCCGATCAGAGAGGGGATGATGAACTTCAGATAATCCTTGCGGCTGAAATGTTCGTTCACATCACCGGTCTGATCCAGCAGAACCTGACTGGCTTCTGTTTTATCTAGATTTACACTCATAGGGAAATCCTGTTGTCTTTATTGTTGTGTTGATCTGTTTTTATCGTTGTGAATCACGCCCTCATTGCCAGCAGAGGGCGTGTTGTTCTGTGTTGCTGGAGGCTGCCCGCTTAATCGCGGTAGTGAACCCCCGGCAGGACGCAGAGCATTTCGTACAGCAGGTTCGCGCCCAGCAGAGCGGTATTGCCTGTGGTGTCGTAAGGCGGTGACACTTCTACCAGATCGCCACCGACAATATCCAGTCCACGGCAGCCGCGAACCACTTCCAGTGCCTGAGGCACGGTCAGACCAGCGATCTCTGCAGTGCCGGTGCCCGGTGCGTAAGCCGGGTCGATGCCGTCGATATCAAAGCTGATATAAACCGGGCCGCCGGAGACTTTTTCGCGCACTTCTTCCATCAGAGGCGTCAAAGATTTGTGCCAGCATTCTTCTGCTGGAACCACGCGGAAGCCCTGAGCGCGGGGCCAGTCAAAATCTTCGGCGCTGTAACCGGTACCACGCAGGCCGATCTGTACGACGCGGTCGCCATCAATCAGGTCTTCTTCCAGCGCGCGGCGGAAAGGGGTGCCGTGGGCGATCTTCTCGCCAAACATGTGATCGTTAACATCGGCGTGAGCATCAATATGAACAATGCCGATCTTGCCGTATTTCTTTTTCAGGGCGCGCAGAATCGGCAGGACAATGGTGTGGTCGCCGCCCAGCGTCAGTGGCTTGCAGCCTCCGGCAATAATCTCGTCGTAAGCCTCTTCAATGATGTCCATGCTTTTCAGCAGGTTGAAGGTGTTGATGGCGACATCACCGATATCGGCAACCTGCAGGCTGTCGAATGGCGCAGCACGGGTGGCGACGTTGTAAGGGCGTAGCATGCGGGATTCATCACGGATCTGACGGGGAGCCAGGCGGGCGCCGGGGCGGTTAGAGGTGCCGATATCCAGAGGCACGCCGACAAAGCAGGCATCCAGCCCTTCAGTGCCTTCCTGGGTCGGCAGGCGCATCATGGTGGCCGGTCCGCCGAAGCGTGGCATCTCGTTTCCACCTAAAGGTTGGTTCAGTTGTTTTGGCATGATCTCGCTCCAGTGTTTATGTTCTGTGCCTGTCGTTTTGCTGACTGGCAGGCGTATTTTTCTGGTTTGGAGTGATCGTTTGCAATGGGTGTGCCAGAAGTGGTAAGTCTTTAAAATCAGTATATTACGATTGTTGTTTTATCTTTTGATTCATTTCTGAATTGTTTGTTATAGTTTTTGATTTATTTTTGAATCATGATTCATGGTTGAATTGCGTGATTTAACGATTAAGTTTCCCTAACGGATAATGCTTTTATGACCGCGACGCCTGCACACTCATCCCGCTTTGATCGCTCCTCCGAAAGAGAGCTGGCGATGATTCTGGATAAATCCTCCGACAATATCGTGGTGACTGATGGTGATGGGGTGATCCTGAAAGCCAGCAGCAACTTCAATCGCATCTATGGTCTGCCTATCAGTGACGCCGTGGGAAAAACCGTTCAGGAGCTGCAGGCATCGGGCATTCTGACGCCTTCGGTGACCCTGGAGGTGCTGAAGCGCAGGCGAGATGTTCAGCTGATGCAGTCCACCAGTCAGGGATTTCAGGTGATGGCGTTGGGCTTTCCGATCTTTGATGATGCCGGAGAGATTGAGCGGGTGATCAGCTTCTCCCGGGACCTGACCGACCTGCAGATGCTGCAGCAGGAATATGAACAGCTGCAGCAACGGCTGTTACAACCCTTGCTGGATACCCGGCAGAGTGAGGAGCTGGCCGGGCTTGCCTTTAAAAGCCGTCCGGTGCGGGAGATTATTCAGCTGATCCGCCGTATTGCAGATACCGAAGTGTCGGTGTTGTTTCAGGGGGAATCCGGTGTTGGTAAAACCGCCTTTGCCCGCCTGATTCATCAGCTCAGTGACCGTAAAGAGAAACCCTTTGTCGAGGTGAACTGCAGTGCCATTCCGGAAAACCTGTTTGAGTCCGAGATGTTCGGCTACGAAGCGGGGGCTTTCAGCGGCGCATCCCGACAGGGGAAATCCGGTCTGATCGCGAGTGCAGAGGGTGGCACCCTGTTTCTGGATGAAGTGGGCGAGCTGCCCCAGGCGATGCAGGCAAAATTGCTCAAAGTGCTGCAGGATGGCGAATATACCCCCGTCGGCAGCGTGAAACCCCGCAAGGCACGCTTCCGGCTGATTACCGCCACCAACCGTCAGTTAAGCGATATGGTAGAAGAGGGGCTGTTCCGGCTGGATCTCTATTATCGGGTCAATGTGGTGCCGGTTTATATTCCTTCCCTCAGAGAGCGCAATGAAGATATTCCGGTATTGGCGGGACATATTCTGAGTCGGCTGAACCGGAAATATCAGGAGCAGAAACAACTGCCGATGCATCTGCAGGCACGCCTGCAGCAGATGCCCTGGCCGGGTAACATCCGTGAGCTGGAAAACACCTTAGAGCGCTGGTTTGTCTCTTCGGAAGGAGAGATGATTCGCGCGGTAGATCTTGAAGGCCGCTTTGAGGTTCAGGCCGGTTCGGAACCTCAATCGGAGGGGCTTTCTGGTGAAGCAGCTGAGCAATCGAATACTGACAGCATTTCTGCACCGCAAAGCCTGAAGGAGATTCTGGATCAGGCCGAGCGTCAGGCGTTGGAGCAGGCGATACAACACTGCCGATCCAGTTACCAGCTGGCAGAATACCTGCAGATCAGCCAGCCCAGTGCCGTGCGTAAACTGAAAAAGCATGGACTGACCGTAACCCGATAGACGGGCTGCTTTGAAATTATCATCGAGGATTCTGACTCAATGGAACTGCTTAACTCTAAACTGATTTTTCTACCGGTATTGGCACTGGTGTTCTGGACTTTTATCGTGCTGCTGATTCTGCCGTTTCGACGTTTTGCCCTGATCAAAAGCGGACAGGTTGGCATTAATGATTTTAAGCTGCAGGAGACTGACCGGGTTGCGGAAGCTGCTGTACAGGTTAATCGCAACTATATGAACCTGCTGGAACTTCCGGTTCTGTTTTATCTCGCCTGTGTGCTGTTTTATCTGTTGGATGCGGTAACGGCTGTAGTACTGGTTCTTTCGTGGATTTATCTGGGGCTGCGGATCGTGCATAGCCTGATTCATCTGACCTATAACCGGGTTTTTCACCGCTTTCTGGTCTTTGCGTTCAGTAACGTTATCTTACTGGCTATATGGCTGATATTGGCGTATCAGTTGGTTTTTGATCTGCAGCTTGCTTGAGCAGGCCTGCATCTTTCAGGTTTAACAGTGTTGGGGTTAGGGAATGGCGAAAAGAGAATCCGGCAGGCCTTTAGGTTATGCGGTATTGGGGATTATGTTGCTTCTTGCGGGTTGTGGTGACTCTGGTGGTTCATCCGATGATACCGGATTAGATCCTAACGTTGATCCGGTCACAGAGGGAAGCTGGTATCGACCCGATGTTGGGGTGACCTGGCAGTGGCAGCTACAGGGCACGCTGAATACCAGCTACAACGTTGAGATCTACGACGTTGATCTCTTTGACACCCCGAAAACTCAGATTGCCAACCTTCAGGGTGAAGGGCGTAAGGTTATCTGCTATTTCTCGGCGGGTTCATATGAGAATTATCGTGAAGACAAAGGTGATTTTCCGGCAGAAACGCTGGGTAAAACCCTTGATGGCTGGGATGAGGAGCGTTGGCTGGATATCCGGCATTCGGCGGTTCATGACGTGATGAAAAAACGTCTGGATCTGGCTGAAGAGAAGGGGTGTGATGGCGTAGAGCCGGACAATATGGATGGTTACACCAATAGCCCTGGTTTCAGCTTAACGGCGACGGATCAGTTGGCTTATAACCGTTTTATCGGTAATGAAGCCCATAAGCGAGGCCTGTCGGTTGGCCTGAAAAATGATATGGATCAGATCCGTCAGCTGGTGGCCTACTATGACTTCTCTGTTAACGAACAATGCTTTGAATATAACGAGTGCGACACCCTTAAGCCCTTTATTGATGCGGGTAAGCCTGTTCTGAATGCGGAATACAAAAGCGAATACATCAACAATGTCGGGAACGCACGGGAGGCTTTGTGTACGGAGTCGTTGGCGATGGATTTTAGTACCCTGGTGCTTCCGTTAGATCTGGATGATGCTTCGCGGCACAGCTGTTTGTCTGAGTGACACAAGTCAGAGGGCTGGCTGTTACAGGACAGAGGCGGTTCGTGTAGAAGGGCGGGGCTATTCAGAAAAAATACGGGCAAAAAAAAGGCCCGAGTAAAAGGCTGATTTCAGAAAGTCGCTAAACCCTGATCTGAAACGCGCCTTTAACTCTGGCCGATGTGCTATCCCCGGAGACCAATAACGCCGTCAGACTGGCGTGTGGGCTGCCTCCAGAAGTGGTGCAAGATTAGAGCGCTTTACCGATAAGGTAAAATTGATATTTCTACTATCAGCTATAAGTTTTAACTTATAGGTTGGCTGTAAGAGCCTTCCGCCATAAAAAAAGCCTGTATTCTTTGTTTTAACAGAGAAATACAGGCTGAAGGCGCGCCTGTTAATGGCGCTTGTAGTGAGCACGATTGAGTTTTTTAACGCGTTATATCCGTGTCTTTATCCTGGTCTTTGGGGAGATCAATCGAGCTTATTCAATCTCAACCAAGACCTCTCCCGGTGTGACGCGATCTCCTTTGTCGACGTGCACAGCAGTGACGGTGCCTGCGATATTGGCGTGAATTTCAGTTTCCATTTTCATTGCTTCAGCGACCAGAACCGCCTGTCCTGCATCTACCGTATCACCGACTTTGACCAGTACCTCAAAGATATTACCCGGCATAGCGGTGGTGACATGTCCCGGCTGGCTAGCGTGTTTACGCTTGCTGCCTCCTTCGGAAACAAACTCATTCGTTGGCTCAAAGATTACTTCTTCCGGCATGCCGTCCAGTGACAGATAGATTTTGCGTTTACCGGAACCATGGTCACCGATACCGGTTACGGCAACATCATAGATTTCCCCGTGAACATTAATCTTGAACTCCGATGCGCTGGCTTGTCCCAGTTTGCCTGCTGTAGCGGCATCCGGTGGCAGGAGTTCTTCCGGTTGCAGGGTGCCGTCTGTCCGTTGTTGCAGGAATTCCCGACCAAGCTCCGGAAACATAGCGTAGGTGAGTACATCTTCCTCTGAACTTGCCAGGGTGCCGATCTCTTCACGCAGCCGGTTTAGTTCCGGATTCAGAAGGTCTGCGGGGCGGCCGACATCAACGCTCTCATTACCGATCGCCTTTTTCTGAACCTCAGGGTTTACATCAGCCGGTGCTGCACCATAACCGCCTTGCAGATAACGCTTCACCTCGTTGGTGATGGTTTTGTAGCGCTCTCCGGCCAGTACGTTGTAGACCGCCTGAGTCCCGACAATCTGAGAGGTTGGCGTGACCAGTGGTGGGTAGCCCAGGTCTTTGCGCACTCTTGGGATCTCATCGAATACTTCGCGGATACGATCCAGAGCGTTTTGCTCTTTCAGCTGGTTGGCCAGGTTGGACATCATGCCGCCGGGTACCTGATTGATCTGTACGGAAACGTCTTCACGGGTGAATTCGCTTTCAAACTGATGGTATTTCTTGCGCACTTCACGGAAGTAATCGGCGATTTCGCCCAGCAGTTCCAGGTCCAGGCCAGTGTCGTAGGGCGTATCTTTCAGCGCCGCAACCTGAGCTTCTGTCGCCGGATGACTGGTGCCGCTGGCAAAAGAAGAGATGGCGGTATCGATACGGTCGGCACCCGCTTCAATCGCTTTCAGTTGACACAGCGGAGCCAGACCTGCTGTCGAGTGACTGTGCACAACAATCGGCAGATCCAGTTCTGCCTTAAGCGCTGCGACCAGATCATAGGTGGCGTATGGGGTCAGAAGGCCCGCCATATCTTTGATAGCGATGGAATCGGCACCCATGTCGCGCAGCGCCTTAGCCTGATCGACAAACAGTGCCGGAGTATGTACCGGGCTTGTGGTATAGCAGAGGGTGCCCTGTGCATGTTTGCCGGATTTCTTTACCGCTTTCATGGCGGTTTCCAGATTACGAATGTCGTTTAACGCATCAAAAACACGAAACACATCGATACCGTTCTGAGCCGATTTTTCGACGAAGGCTTCCACCACGTCGTCAGCATAGTGACGGTAGCCCAGCAGGTTCTGACCCCGAAGCAGCATCTGTAGGCGAGTGTTAGGCAGAGCTGCGCGCAGTTGGCGCAGGCGCTCCCACGGGTCTTCTTTCAGAAAGCGAACACAGGCATCAAAGGTTGCGCCGCCCCAGACTTCCAATGACCAGAAGCCCACCTGATCCAGTTTGTCGCAGATCGGCAGCATATCGTCGGTTCGCATACGGGTCGCGATGAGTGACTGATGGGCATCACGCAGAATGACATCGGTCACCTCAATTTTTTTGCCAGCGGCTTGTTTGCTCTGAGTCATCTTGTTTCTCCTACAGCTGTTTTTCAGCTGACTGAATTCTTTTCGATACCGTTATGACCTGCTTGGGATTGCAGGCATTTTTTTAGGTGTTGGCCTTTCACAGTCCGGCATGGGCGGCAATAGCAGCGGCAACGGCCAGTGCGATCTCACTTGGATGACGCTTCTCGGAGTAGTTCATTAGCTCCGGATGGTTGGGCACAAAGCTGGTGTCGAAGTGGGCATCCCGGAAATCCTTGTGGTTAAGAATCTGCTGGTAGTAGTTTGCGGTGGTCTTGATGCCATGCAGGCGCATATCGTCCAGGGCACGCTGGCCGCGATTAACCACTTCTTCCCAGCTCAGCGCCCAGACGACGAGCTTCAGGCACATGGAGTCGTAATAAGGGGGGATCTCGTAGCCGGTATAGATGGCCGTATCCACCCGAACACCGGGGCCGCCCGGAGCGTAATAGTGGGAGATACGGCCAAAACTGGGTAAAAAGTCGTTTTTGGGGTCTTCTGCGTTGATGCGGAACTGAAGCGCAAAGCCGCGATAGCTGATATCTTCCTGCTGGTAGCTCAGGGGTAAACCAGAGGCGATCCGCAGCTGCTCACGAACGATATCCACGCCAGTGATCTGTTCGGTGATGGTGTGCTCCACCTGAACCCGGGTGTTCATCTCCATAAAGTAGACTTCGTTGCCGGACAGCAAAAACTCAACCGTACCGGCATTTTCGTAACCTACCGCTTCTGCGGCTTTTACCGCTAAGCCGCCGATGTATTGGCGCTGTTCCGGTGTTAACTGAGGGCTTGGAGCGATCTCAATCAGCTTTTGATTGCGCCGTTGAATCGAGCAGTCCCGTTCGTAAAGGTGCACCACATTTCCCTGGCAGTCCGCCAGAATCTGCACTTCGATATGGCGGGGATCGACGATGCACTTCTCCATAAAGACTTCAGCAGAACCGAAGGCTTTGGTGGCTTCAGAGATGACGCGGGGATACTGGGTTTTCAGTTCCTGAGGGGTGTCGCAGCGACGAATACCGCGACCACCACCGCCCGAGGTTGCCTTGATCATAATCGGATAACCGATCACATCCGCCAGCTTCAGAGCCTCGTCGATATCTTTCAGATTACCTTCAGAACCTGGTGTGATAGGAACACCGGCAGCGCGCATAGAATCGCGGGCCTGGGTTTTGTCGCCCATTTTATGAATCACTTCAGAGCGTGGGCCGATAAAAGCCACACCTTTTTGTTCACAGAGTCGGGCGAACTCGGCATTTTCAGACAGAAAGCCATAGCCGGGATGGATGGCATCACAGCCGGTTTCCAGCGCCAGATTGACGATACGGAGCGGATCAAGATAGCCGGCCAGCGGGTCTTCACCCAGCGAGTAAGCTTCATCGGCACGTTTTACATGCAGTGCGTACCGGTCAGGTTCAGTATAAATCGCAACCGAGCGTATGCCTGATTCTGCACAGGCTCGTACGATGCTTACCGCGATTTCACCTCGGTTAGCAATCAGAACTTTTTTTATCATGGGACCTTCCTCGGACCTTCTCTGATAGGAATGGCTGCAGGTCGCCCGCCCGGGACCTGTTGTGCTAACACTATGCGTGCTTGTTGATAAGGTAAAATTGATATTTTTTTTGGTTTGTATAACTGATTGTTTATAGATAGGCTTGCGTAACGAATGTGCATGCCGTGTTTAAAACGGTTTACCGGAAACAAAAATTACAGGTACCAACGATGCCTCTCTCCGTACAGACGCTGACAAATCGTATGACTTTCAGGCAGTTACAGGTCTTTAAGGCCGTTTATGATCTGAGGAGTTACAGTAAGGCTGGTGAACTTTTAGGGCTGACCCAGCCAGCGGTGAGTAGTCAGGTCCGACAGCTGGAGCAGGCGATTGATCATCCGCTGTTTGAATATGTGGGGCGTCGTTTGTTTACTACGGCAGCAGCAGAGCGCCTTGCCCTTAGCGTGGCGGATATCTTTCTGGAGCTGGGTAATCTGCAAACGGATCTGGCGGCTTTAAAGGGGAGTGTGGCCGGTGAATTAAGGCTGGTAGCCGTGAACACCGCACAGTATATGGTGCCTTATCTGCTGAGGGCCTTTCTGGATCTGCATCCTCAGGTTTCGGTTAGTGTGAAGGTGGTAAATCGGGCAACGGCCCTGCAGCGACTGAACGATAACAACGATGACCTGGTGATTATGGGGATGGTGCCTGTGGATCGTCCGTTAATATCACTACCTTTTCTGGATAACGAGTTGGTGCCTGTCGTTCCTGACGAGCATCCTTTGCTGGCAGAGGGTAAAATTTCGGCTCAGCGTTTTCTGGATAGTCACCTTCTGGTGCGTGAACCCGGTTCTGGTAGTCGTCTTGCTCTTGAGCAGCACTGCCAGCAGTTACGCCTGAAATTTAAAGCAGGGATGGAGCTGGGTTCTAACGATTCAGTGAAGCATGGGGTCATCGCAGGTATTGGTGTTGGAGTCTTGCCTAAGCTGAGCATTCTGCCTGAGCTGGAGCTAGGAAAACTGCGCATTCCAGAGGTGGAGGGGTTTCCTCTGAAGCGTAGCTTTTGCGTAGTACATCCTCAGGCGAAACATCCGACCCCGGCGATGCAGGCATTTCTGGATTATATCCAGCAGAACATCAAACAGTTTGAACGTATGTTTTTGGGCAGGTAAGCTGCTCCATCTTTTTTAATCTGATCTTGGTAGCTACAAGGAGTGTGTGATGGGTCTTATCGTTGGACCTTTAATGTTGATGTGGATGGTCGCTTTGGGGCTATCACTGAGAATCGGTTATGTGTTGGGTGAAGCCAGTGGTTTCTTCCCATATGCACTTATGTGTTTGCTGGCCGGCATATCCGGTGGCTGGCTGCATTCCCGTCTGGTTATGGCCCGTCGCAAGTCAGCGGAGAGTTTGTGGGCATTTCAGCTGACGATTGACTTTGTACTTAATAAATTCGCCCTTTCCGCCTACACCGTACTGGCAGCTATCTATCTTTTTACCGACCTGACTGCCACTGATGGCAATCTGCTGAGCCTGATCTTTATCGGTACTTTGGTGTTGTCATCCGGTACTTTGACCGGTGTTTTTACCAGCGAAGCCTTTATGAACCGCCACAATATTCAGCGAACGTATTAGAGCGACTGATTTTGTGAAGGAGATCAAGCATGACCACCACACAAACCGGAAAATCTGTCCGGGCTTTTCAGCCGCAAGATTTACAGGCCGTGCTGGATATCTGGCTTACCGCCTCAATCAAAGCCCATGACTTTATCCCTGAATCCTTCTGGAAGGAACAGCTGGCAGCAATGGCGGAGATCTACCTGCCTGCTGCACAGGTTTTTGTGTATGAAGAAGAGGGGCGGGTTACGGGATTCAGCGCCTTGTACGACAACATATTGGCAGCCCTCTTTGTTTATCCTGACTGTCAGGGTAAAGGGCAGGGGAAATCCCTGTTGCAGCATGCGATCACGCATAGCGAACAACCCTTGTCCTTAAGCGTTTACAAAGCCAATCAACCAAGTGTCGGTTTCTATCGCTCCCAGGGATTTGTCATTCGCGAAGAGCGTGTTTGCCAGCATACAGGCGAGCCGGAATATCAGATGGATTTAGCGAGCGTCTGATTTCAGGTTGCTACAGGCTGAGATTTCTTTTCTACTTACCAACCCTTTTTACTGAAGACGTGCTGGCAAACAGCTCCCGGCTGAGAGCTACTCGTTCTTCCGGTGTGTTATGGCAGATGCCCTGTTGTTTTAGGGCTTCAATCTTCTGCAGGCGCGGCAGCAGGCCGGTGCCGTTGGCGGTTTGGATCGCTAAGCCGGGGCGGGCATTCAGCTCCAGTACCATAGGGCCACGGCTTTTATCCAGCACCATATCGGTTCCGATATACCCGAGCCCCGTCATCTCCCAAGCGCTTGCGGCGAGAACCAGTAATTGTTCCCAGTCGGGGATCTGCAGCTCATCCAGTGGGCGTTGGGTATCCGGGTGGTGACTCACCGGATGGTTGTGTTGTACAGCGCGTACCGCTTTGCCGGTGGCGATATCCAGTCCGACGCCCACAGCCCCCTGATGCAGGTTGGCTTTGCCGTCAGAGCTTGCAGTTGAGCAGCGCATCATCGCCATCACCGGATAGCCGTGAAAGACGATAACGCGAATATCCGGCACGCCTTCATAACTGAAGTCGGCAAAGCTATCGTCAAATTCGATCAGATTCTCCACGACAGCGACATCATTTTTACCACCCAGAGAGAAAAGTCCGGCCAGGGTGTTGGTGATATGGCGCTCCACATCTTCGCGGCTCAGCTCTGCGCCTGAAGGTTTGATGTAGCGCCCGTTTTTATGGGAGGTGACTACCAGAATCCCTTTACCACCGGAGCCTTGCGCGGGTTTGATGACAAAACCCGGCCACTCAGCCACAAGGGCATGAATCTCTTTAACATGTACCTGGCTTTCGATCACGCCAATCAGCTCGGGCACGGTGGCACCAGCTTGCTCGGCGATATGTTTGGTTTTCAGTTTGTCATCCACCAGCGGATACTTTGATCGGTCGTTGTAACGACCTATGTAGCTGTGGTTACGCTGGTTCATACCGAGAATGCCACGCTGACGCAGTTTTCGGGGAATTTCGACAAATGCTCTGATCTTGCTGATCAGAGCATTGAGGAAGGGTTCCTGTTGAGCGTGTGACGACGCCACGAGGTCTTTGCTCTCCGCCATGGTGTCAGTCCTTTACCAGATGCCGGAATCGGCGCAGCTCGCTTAACCGATAACCGGTGTAGTTCCCCAGCAGCAGAATCAACGCAAGGATGATCAGCTGCAGCCCGACAAAGTTAAAGGTCAGATGGCGAATCAGCTCTGAGGTCATCGCCAGATAAACCAATACAGCGGTAAAGAGTGAGCCTCCACCCTGTACAAAAACCTCTTTTGCACCTTCTTCTTCCCAGAGAATCGACATGCGCTCAATGGTCCAGGAGAGGATGATCATCGGGAAGAAGGTGATGCTGAGGCCTTCCAGCAGGCCAACTCGATAGGCGATAACGGTGAAGACAGAGATGATCAGAATCACGGCGATGATGACCGCTGAAATTCGGGCAACCAGCAGGAGGTTCAGGTGTGACAGATAACTACGGATCATAAGACCTGTGCCCACAATCAGCAGAAAACCGATAATGCCGGGGGCAAGCTCTGTCTGCACAAAGGCTACAGCGATCAGTACCGGCATAAAGGTACCCGAGGTTTTAAGGCCGACAATAATGCGCAGGAAAACCACCAGCAGCGCACCAACCGGAATCAGCATGATGGTTTTGAACATGGCCTGTTCTTCCACTGGCAGGCTGTGAATCGAGAAGTTGAGCAGGTCGTTAGCTTCAATCTTTTTACGGGTGGCGGTTTCCGGAGAGATATCCTGCGCGATCATGGAGAAGCTGACGTCGGATTGGCGGCCGCCAATGACATCCAGCAGGCTCTGATAGTCGGGGCTCCAGATCAGCAGGTTATTCGGTTTGCCTTCAGCTCCGGTTTGAGGGTTAAACAGTTGCCAGTGCTCTTTTTGCTCATCCCAGACCTGTACCCAGGGCTGAACGCTCTGGCGACGGCGACCATCTTCCAGTGTCAGGGTCGCTACGGTTCGCGCCGGAACTTCTTCCATCGAGAGCAAGCTGACCAGCGCATCTTCCCGGTTCATGCTGTTCAACAGTAGTGCGGCATTCTGGTTTTGTCCGTCATTGAGTTGTCGGATCAGTTCCCTGGCCAGTGTTGGGTTATCCGCTGAGTGCTTCATCGCATCCTGTAGCATGGACAGGGCAGCTGTTTGTCGGACATCCTCAAAATACTGGGGATGGGGCTTACCTGGGGGCTGTATCTGATATCGGGCATCCGGGTCGGCCAGAAAACGCACCTTGTAGTAGAGCAGTTGCAGGCCTTCAGCACTGCGGATGGACCACTCGGCTTTGCGTTGGCCATTCTGTTCCAGCAGGGCTACACCGTAACCCTGAGAGGAGCTGCTTTCATCGGTCAGGATAAAGTTCTGCTGGTCATCAGGGATTGCCATGGCAACTTTGGCGGGGTCACCGTTAGCGGTGAACTCTATTCGGGCCTCAATCTCCCACTGTTCCCGTTGCTCCCCGGGAAACCAGGGCACGCCATAAACCGAGTGGCGATAAAGGCTTAGGGCGACGCCGACCAGAACTAGGGTGGCAACGAAGAGATAAAAGGGCAGTCGATTAATCATGTGTCACTGATGTCCATGGTTACTGCTGTGATGCGGCTTCAGGCTTGGGTCCGGGATTATTCAGAAGGTGTGCCATCCGTTAGCGATTGCGGGCTTTGTTTCGGGTGAATGTAAGCTTTGCCCACATCGATCAAGCCGACGTCCTTAAAGAATTCCCGGCCCAGCAGAATCTGGAAGGTCATATTTGATCGGTCAGCAAGAGTGAATTCTGCTTTCTCCCGTAAGCCGCCAACCTGAATCCAGGCCTCGATGACCGGGCGGCGCTCCGCTTCTTCAGCAGAGGCCTGAATAATGCGTACCCAGCGAACAATAGGGGCTTCGATCGTTTTGGGTTCTGTTTCCTCGTTATCACCCGTTAACAGTTCAAACCGAACCCACTCTTCGCCGTTGCGTTCAAAGAAAACCGGACTGGGCGCGTGAATCGAGGAGGTGGTCGCACCGGAATCAACCCGTGCTTTAAAGTTGGCTTGGGCGGCATCGAGCCAAACCCACTCTTTACTGCCCAGTATCACTTTGCTCTGAGGGTTGGGTTGTTGCGGATTACTGGTAGCGGTGTTTTGGCTGCCTGTTTTTTTCTTTTCCTCGGCCAGGGCAAGCAAGCGGGTCTGATTTGCTTTTAGTTCCGCTATCGCTTTGTCGCTGCTGTTTAACTGGTTCTTGAGGTTTGTCAGTTGCTGACTTTGCTGTAGGTTCTGTTGTTCAAGGTTTTCTAAGCGCTGTTGCAATCCCGCATCCATGGATTGGATAGCATTTAGTGTTTCTTTATTAGCATTAAGTGCGCAGCCTGATAGTGCTAGCGCACTAACTGTTAAAACAAAAAGGTGCAGTAATGATGGCGATACAAAGCGTTTAAAACACATAAATTTAGCGATGCTCTTGGCAAAGTAGGGTGTCCGGAAAAGCGGCTAGTCTACCGGAGTTGCTTTAGGGGTTATAGTTTTATAAAGGTGTATTTTGGCAGCTAAATTTCACTAACTCTGATGCTTTTGATTAAAAAATGGTGTGAAAATGTTTTCGCTGCCGTTTAACTTATAGCCATAGACGTTATAGATGGGGCAAGTTGTTAAGGGTTCCGTCTTATTATGTAAAAATAGAGTAAAATCAAGTAGCTGTATTAGATGCTTTTGTTACGGAGTTTGAGGGGATCTGCCATGTCATCAGCTAATAAGCCGTTTTTTTGGCGGCATAGTCAATTGCCATACATTGAGCTGCGGATGATCAAAGATGGTCGTAAGGTCTGTTATGCTCCGCATACTCACAAGCAGTGGTCGATGGGGCTGATTCTTAAAGGGCAAAGCCGTTATCAGATTCAGAAGCTTAAAGGTGAGGGAAGCGGGGAACACTCCCACAGAATTCAGCAGGGCAGTATGGTGTTTATGAATCCGGATCAGGTGCACGCCTGTTCTGCTCTGGATGATAAGCCCTGGTCCTATGTCATGTTTTATCTGGATACCCGTTGGCTTGCGAGGTTAGCACAACGGCTTGGTCTGCAGTCTGATACTGTCTGGCGGGATATACCTGTTAATCTTCTGGAAGAGCCTGCGCTGTTCGATCAGGTCAGAGGGTTGGTTGAGCGTCTGATTGCTTCTGATTTGAACTGTGATCCAAAAATTCTGGATACCGATATCGAGAATGTTCTCAGTGATGTGCTGCGATTGTTGGCTGTTTCTGCCTCCGAGCCCTTATCAGAGGGCGCGGTTATTCTCACCGCTGAACCTGTTGCCGATGCCGTTGCAGCTATTGCCCGTCAGTTGGATGAGCACCCGGAACAGGTTTTGCCCCTTGAAGCGATGAGTCAGGCGGCAGGCATTACACCAACCCAACTGATCCGGGCTTTTAAGAAGCACTATGGCTTTACGCCCCATGCTTATCAGGTTAATCGACGGGTTCAGCTGGGTCAGCAAGCGCTGAAACAAGGACAGGCTATCGTGGATGCTGCTCTGGTTGCAGGTTTTGCTGATCAGCCTCATTTTCAGCGGGTGTTCAAGAAGATTCTGCAGGCAACACCAAACCAGTATCGGATAGCGTTGCCTATGGGGCTTCCTTTTACGCTCTCTTACTTAGCTCTCCAGAAGAATCAGCAAGCAGCTGATTATCAGCAGTCCGGCCAGTGAGCGGTTGATGACTCGCATCATGCGTGCGTTATGAACATAGCGTCGGAGAAAGGCTCCCGCATAAACCCAGCATGAAAGTGACAGCCAGCACACGGGTAGGTAAATTGCTGCAAAGATCAGTACCTCATTAAGTTCGCCGGATGCCGTATAAGCCGCAATCCCAGAAGCGGAAGCCAGCCAGGCTTTCGGGTTAAGCCACTGCATGATGGCCCCTGTCATAAAGCCCGGTGCTTTTTGCTGATCCTGCTCGCTGATCTCACCGTTGTCCTTAATCAGCAAATAACTCAACCAGAGCAAGAAACCGATCCCGCCCCATTGCAGTAGTTGGTTTATCGCCGGGAACTCCCGCATCACCTGATACAAGCCCAACCCGATTGCTATAAAAAGCACGACAAAACCCAGTGTTGCCCCTGTGATAAAAATCAGGCCGACAGGTAGCTTATAGCGGGCTCCACTACTGAGTCCTACCAGGTTTACCGGCCCCGGTGTGATCGAGGCCACTAGAGCGAAAATGGTCATTGAAGAGAGCACGGATAGCTCGATTGAGCCCGTGCCCGTGAAACTACTGAAGAAAGATAGATCCGACATAGTGCCTCCGATAAACGGCGTTGTTCATAAAGAAAAGGCAGTCTGACGGTTTGCTGAGGTAAGGTATTGAACAAAATTGCAGGTGTCTTTTTACAGCTCACTCAGACTGAGCCGGATTGCGCCTGCAATAAAAACGCTGGAAAAAAGCCACTTCTGAATCTTCTGTCCGGTTTGGGTTATCTTCACCTTGGCGGCTACGGCACATACGCTGGCAGCAATGAGCATATCGAACACGATACCAGTGATAACAAGAATAATGCCGAGGTAGAAGTATTGGACCAGTATTGGGGCGTGGCTACCGTTTTCCGGCTGCAGGTCAATAAACTGCGGCAGTAGCAGTGAACAGAACATTAGTGCCTTTGGGTTCAGCAGATTGGTAAGAAAGCCTCGACGAATAGCGGCCAGATAGTGCTGCTGATCGGAACCCACATCACCGGCAGATAGCGAGCCTGCTGAAATAATCTTCCAGGCCAGAAAAATCAGGTATGCAGCGCCAATCCACTGAATAACCCGTAGCAGATCCGGGTGAGCGATCAGCAGAGCTGCCAGCCCCAGTGCTGCTAGCAGTACATGCAGGCCCCGAGCCGCTGATAAGCCTGCAGAGGTCATTAGTGCCTGTTTAAAGCCCCGCCCTGACGCGGATGCCATCACCAGTGCCATATCCGGGCCGGGAATCAGATATGCAGCACCCAGTGTCAGAATATAAACAGATAGCTCAGTCAGATTCAGCATGGTTTAGGGACTCCCAAAAAAAGTTCTATCAACGGAGCCAATTATCCTTTTATTAGTGGAAATAGGATTGCTATCTCTGCCCGTATTTGCTGTTATTAAGGTATATGATTTCTTTAATCTGTTTTTTTGTGAAAGATTATTTCAGGAGGGTTGGGTGAGTATTTCCAGATCCGATGTTTTAGATGAAACGGACCGACGCATTCTGACTTTACTGCAGCAGGATGGCCGCCTGACGAATGCCAAACTGGCTGAGCAGTTAAATTTGAGTGAAACACCTTGCTGGAGAAGACTAAAGCGACTTGAGTCTGAGGGGTATATCGAAGGTTACCAGGCGCGTTTAAACCGACATAAATTAGGCCTGGGCGTGATAGGCTTTGCTCAGGTGACTTTAGGTGACCACTCAGGACAGATGCCCATGGAACTTGAGCAGAAAATGGCTGCCATGCCGGAAGTTCTTAGCTGCCATAATGTTTCCGGTGACTGTGATTATATTTTACAGATTGTGGCGGATGATTTGGAAAGCTACGGTGATTTTGTCCGTGACAGACTCCGTGTTTTGCCGGGCATCAGTTCGATTCGTTCCAGCCTGTCGTTAAGAGAGGTCAAAGTCGGGCAGAGATTGCCGGTATAAGCCGCTAGTGGTCTGAGGAAAATATCCATGAAAGGGAACACTGCATTTGATGGTTTAAAATTTGCCGGTCGTTATCGTCTTTTGCTGCTGGCCAAAGTCTTGTTGCTTATTTGGCTGAGTGTTCAGGCTGTTTTCCCGATAGTTCTCCATGCCATCGGCCCCTCTGATGAGGCTATTGCAGCAGGTGTCGCAGACGAAAGGGTTATTTTGGCGCATGGTCTTGGCAGAAATGAGCGGGCAATGTGGCTGCTTGAGTTCCGTCTGCGCCGGGCGGGGTTTGATGTTTGTACCATCGACTACCGGACTCTTGCTACGCCGCTTGAAAGCGCTTTAAATCAGGCCGGTACTGACATTAAGTCCTGCATTCCCGAAGCGGGGATCGTTCACTTTGTCGGGCATTCGATGGGTGGTTTAGTGATACGTCACTACCTGAATCTTGACACCTCTTTGTCAGAATATAATCGCTTAGGGGAGGTCGTGATGCTCGGTACTCCCAATCACGGCAGTGAACTGGCCGATCTTGCTCATGATTATTTCCCGGAAGTTTGGCAGGGCAATGTTGTCGTATCTTTGAACACCCGTGATGTTGGTTTGGCGGGACAACTGCCTTCACCCTATTACCCTACTGCAGTGATTGCAGGTACTCAGCCATCCGTTTTTACGGGGTTTTCTTTTCCCGGCAGTAATGATGGTTTAGTCAGTACCGATTCTACCCGCTTACCGGAAATGAAAGATTTTCTGATTGTTGATGTAGGCCACTCTATGCTGCGTTATGATGCCGAAGTGGCCGGTCAGGTGATCCATGTTCTGAGAACAGGCGCTTTTGAACATCCATAATGGCAGATTTTTAATCTGCTCCGGCACGCTCTCAGCCCTTATGAATAACAAAGCTCATACCTATTTCCTGCGAATACCAATGGCTGCACCCACCTTATCGGGTTGAGGCTGTTTCTGGTCCTGCGTGAAATGTTCGGTAACTTTCTCTTCCGTTTCCGGTAGCCAAGGGGCAGATCGTCGCTGGCGCATATCCATGTGCAGCATAAGAGCCTCAAAGGCGGCGTGTTCTTCGCAGGTTTCTCCATGCCACATCTGCAGATAAAGGTGTACTTTGTTGTGATCGTGATCGATCAGCTGGCAGGTGATGGTGAAGGCTTCACCTTCATCGATCTCTTTGAAGTAATGAGTCATGCACTGCAGAGTAAACATAGAGACCTGATGCTGTTCCCTAAACCCGGCATTGAGTCCAATCGCTTCCATAAAGCCATCCAGTCCGCGGCTGAAGGCAACAACATAGTAGGCATCGTTAAGGTGGCCGTTGTAGTCGATCCAATCCGGCTGAACATGATCCCGATAGACGACAAGTAGGTCCTTGTGGGTTTCCCGTTGCATGAGTTTATCTCCCGATTTGTTCTTGTTTTGGGCTGAAAGCGTCTCTGTACCAAAAGAGAATATCACTCTTTTAAAACGAATTATTATTTGGCAATGAAAACACTTCTTGTTCATTCAAAGTGATTGATTTTATTTGGATTAAATTACCTTTAAAAGCCCAAATGGGTTCGTAATCTCAGGCTGAATTGTCTATAACTAGGCAATAACCGATATCTGAACTCAGATTTAGATTTACTTTATAAGCAAGTTTTAATAACCGAGGATAGATTGATGAAAGCTGATACAGGAGTCATCGCTGAACTTAACTCAGCGCTGAAAGGCCAGTTGACGGTGATCAACCAGACCTTTCTTCATGCCCGAATGGCTAAGAACTGGGGACTGGAAGAGCTCAACAGTCATGAATACAAAGCTTCCATCAAATCGATGAAGATTGCTGATGATCTGATCGAACGCATTTTGTTTCTGGAAGCTCTGCCGGGAATGCAGGCGCTGAATCGTCTTCATATTGGCGAGAATGTTCCTGAGATGCTGGCGGGAGATATGAAGGTGCACTCGGAAGTTCGTGATCAGCTGCTGACTGCGATCGATGTTTCAGAAAAGGCTCAGGACTATGTCACCCGTGATCTGCTGACCGAGATTCTGGAAGAAACTGAAGAACAGATCGACTGGATCGAAACCCAGCAGTGGCAGATTGATAATGCGGGTATTCAAAATTATCTGGCTGCGCAGATGGAAGATTAAGGAGACGTGTTATGAAAGGTAATCCAAAGGTTCTCGAGCATCTTCAACGTCTGCTGAACAATGAGCTGATGGCTCGTGATCAGTATATGGCTCACGCTAACCAGTTTAAAGATTGGGGACTGGATAAGCTGCACGAGCGTCTGCATCATGAGATGGAAGAGGAAACCGAGCATGCGGAAGCGATTATGGAGCGCATGCTGTTTCTGGAAGCTGAGCCGGATATGAACGCTCAGGAAAAAGCCAATGTGGGTACTGATGTTGCCAGCATGTTCCGCAATGATCTTCAGGTTGAGTACGAAGTTGATCAAGCCCTGAAAGAAGCGATTGCTGTTTGTGAGCAGGAGCAGGACTACATCACCCGTAAGGTGCTGACTAAACTTCTCGATGATACTGAAATGGACCATGCCTATTGGCTGGAGCAGCAGTTGCGTCTGATCGATATGGTGGGTGTCGAGAACTACATTCAGAAGCAGATGGCCTGATTTTAATCAGGTTTCAGTCTCTCAAAAGCTAAAAACGGCGTATCCAGATGATCTAGATACGCCGTTTTTTTAGCAATGATTTTTTATGCGGCTTGTTTCTGAGGGACGGGTTCCGTTTTGGCTATTGCCAGCTCAGTTGCCAGAGAGGCCGCTGCTTTCATGCGCAACTCTTCATCAAGAATTTGTCGGGTTTCCTTCACGCACATACCGCAGCTGCGCGCTACTCCGAGATTATCACGCAATGCTTTCAGGTTGTGATCTCCTGAAGAGACTGCATCGCGAATCTGTTGATCGGTAATTCCTGCACAAACACAAACATACATGGCTGAAACATCCGTAAGTTGAACTTGATGGTTAAATATTAGTGATAATCCTTATCGTTTGCAAGTCTTAGTGAGAAAATTTCTTGTTTGCGTTTGGCCGCTATTACAATATGCGGGGAGAAGATATTACCGCAGCCTTGTCCCGGCTTGAGATCATTCCGGCCGTGACACGAATCAATGCCTTAACCGAAGACGGACTGTCACCAGAGAAGGGGGCTGATATACTGCTGCGATTGTGTCATCTGGTTGGTTTTTCTTCCGGTCAGACTTTGACTACGGGTTTTGAATCGCAGAGCTGAATTCTAATTAGGGTCTTGGTGTTTCTAGCCCTCTGTTAAACAAAAAATAATAAGGCAGCAGTGTTGATGAAAGCCGGTGTGATGAAATCAGGTTTTTCTATTCAAAGTTATTTTCTTTCAGTTGTTTTACTCGCTGTACCGCTGCTTTTCTTTTCTTCAACGCTTCGTGCGGATAGCCGGATTCTTACTCTCGGAACCGGCGGTGTCACAGGGCTTTACTATCCGGCGGGTGGCGCTATTTGCCGTCTGATGAATCTGAACCGTCAGCAGCACGGGGTTCGTTGTGCGCTACGAAGTACTTTGGGGTCGGTAGAGAATCTGCAGCTGGTGATTGCCGGACGGCTGGATATGGGCATTTCTGAAGCGGGGCAATTGGATAACGGCTACCACGGTCGGGGTGGCTTTCGCCGCTCGGCCAGTGAATTGCGTACCTTGGTTGGACTTTATCCTGAGCATATTTCGATTCTGGCGCGGAAAGATTCAGGTATTAACAGCTTTGCTGATCTCAGAAATAAGCGTTTTAACCTTGGTAAAGCTGGCAGCAGTCAACGGGTAACCCTTGATGTGCTGATGAAAGCGAGAGGCTGGCAACGGAAAGATTTTGCGGCTCTTGAGGAACTTGAACCGGCTGAGCAGGCGAAGGCGCTATGCGAGAACCGGATTGATGCGACGCTGTATGTTGTTGGGCACCCTAACGGGGCGATTAAAGAAGCGATTCGGGATTGTGACAGCCATCTGATTGGGCTGGAGCAGCGTGATATTGATGCTCTGATCGCTCATAGTCCTCACTATCAGGCGCTGACCTTACCGGGATCAATCTACTCTGATCAGCAGCCGGATGTGAGTACAGCTGGGGTAAACGCCACTCTCTTTGCCCGAAATGACCTTCCTGATGATGTGGCGTATGCCATCGTTCAGTCCCTGTTTGAGCAGTTTGATCAGTTTCGGCAGCTTCATCCGGCTTTTTCGGCCTTAAAGGCTGAATCCATGGTTCGTATTCCCCTGGCTGCGCCCATGCATCCGGGAGCCAGAGATTATTTTGTTGAGAAAGGCTGGCTGGACAGTGGTCAGAACTGATCAGCTTTCCTTAAGTTGCAGCGGGAGGATCAATCTGAAGTGCGCCCCGGAATCTCCCTCGGTTGGTATGCTTTCAATGTGCCCCTGAAGTAGCTGAGTCACTAGATTGTAGCTGATATGCATTCCCAGCCCGCTGCACTCCTGATGGCGTTTGCTGGTGACAAAGGGTTCAAACAGTTTCTGGTGCCAGTCTGCTTTTATCCCCACGCCATTGTCCCGATAATCCACTTGCAGGTGATCGGCCTGATCCAGCTGTTCTGCAGGCTTTCTTTGGTGACCATCGGATTTCAGAGGCGTGATACTGATGGAGATCTTCCCGCCTTTCTGATGTTCAAAGCCATGAATAACCGAGTTCAGTATCAGGTTGCTGAAAACCTGATAGTAGCTGCCGGGGTAGCTGTCGATGATCAGTGGCTCCGGCCCCTGAATTTCGACCTCGGGATGGCAGTTTTTCAGTCCAGGTTGCAGGGATAGCAGGACTTCGTGAAGATACTGAATCAGATCAAAGCGGCGGTGCTGTTCACTGGATTGGTCGACTGAAACTTGTTTAAACGCCCGGATCAGTTGAGCGGCCCGCTCCAGGTTTTTGCAGATCAGGTCGCTGGTTTCCAGCGTGAGGTTCAGAAGTTTCTCGCCCTCTGATGCCTTGAAAGAGGGAGATTTTTGCAGACGCTTGGCTTCATCTGACAGATAGGTGGCTGCGGTAAAACCGATGCCTATAGGGGTGTTGATCTCATGGGCGACCCCGGCGACCAGCTCACCCAATGCAGCCATTTTTTCTGACTCAACCAGTTGCTTCTGAGTGCTTTGCAGCTGATTGAGTGCATGTTCAAGCTCTTGATTGCGTTGTTCTAATTCATCACTTCGCTCTTTGAGCTGCTGAGTCCGGTCAGCTACTTTTTGCTCCAGCTTCCAGTTCAGGTCTGCTAACTCCCGGTTGGCGGACTCTAGCGCTTGTTCGGCCTGCTCGCGCTTTTGCATATCGCCCAGCATTGATTGGCGCATGGTGTTAAAGGCTGATACGACATCGTTTAGTTCGTCATTCTGAGCTTTGCGCTTAAGCGCTAATGGCTGCTCCAGCCGATCCAGTTTCAGCCGTCGGGCAAAGAGCGCCATAGTGCTCAGATGGCGGGTAATAAGATGGTGGAACAGTGTCAGAATAAAGACAGAAACCAGAAAGGTTTTAATGCCTTGAGTCGCCAGAATAAGCAGTACCTTATCGGCCATTCGCAGATAGAGATCTTCCAGGCTGATGATCAGGCTGAGTTGTCCTACGGTATAACTTTTACCACCATGTCCCTCATGGGTCAGGGGGTAGTTGTGCTGCAGAAGCTGCCCTGTTTTTGGCTTGCTGCCGGCAAAAAAGGCTTCGCCGTAGGGGGTGGTAATCTCTAAGTACCGTACATCGGGCAGCTGCAGAAGACCATCAAGCTGAACCTGTACCTGTGCCGGATTGATCTCCCACAAGCTGTTTGAAAGGCCGCGAAGAGAGCTGTTTTCGATCTGAATAAGGCGCTCATCAATGGCGGAGCGCTCATAGCGGTAATCACTCCACAGTTGAAAGCCCGTGGCAAACAGGGTGATCAGTGAGCTGTAAATAAGAATAGCGGTGAGCAGCCGCAGGCCCAGCGGGTTGTGATGATAAAAGGTTTTGATTCTCTGCATCTTTTGAACCTTTCGAGCTGGGCCCAGGTGATCTTTATATTAAGGAGCGACAGTATAGCGTTTGCATCTTTATCTTACCCGTAAACGCCGTTTCACGAACAAAGCCTACCATTTTCAGTGTGTTGCCTATACTTACCCGGTGAGGGTTATTTTGCTTTATTGTCAGGATCTTTTTTTTAAAGTGAAATATTTATGCCTCATTTGGCACGTTAGGAGGTCTTGTTGGCATGAATTGCGGTCATGGCTTTCCTGACTTTGCAGTAACTTTAGGTTGCCTCCTGTTATATCCGAGCCCGTAGCTCTGTTAGCAAGGAGGAGCGGTAGCAGGTTCGCATGAGGGTAAACCTGCTGATGCCGCTCGATAGCTGAAGAAACCAATTCCCGGCTTCGGCGGGTTGATAATGATAAGAAGGGTTGCTATGTCTCTGAAATTAAAGTCTCTCAAAACTAAACTGGCTGCTACCGCACTGTTTTCTGCGGTGGGTATGGCGGCTTCTTTAACGCCTGTTACCGCCAGCGCGAGCCAAACGTTCGTTAACATTGGTACCGGTGGTCAGACGGGTGTTTACTATGTTGTAGGTCAGTCGATCTGCCGTTTAGTAAACCGTGGCACCAGTGATCACGGTGTTAAATGTACAGCGCCGTCGACTGGTGGTTCTGTTGTTAACATCAATGCGATCCGTCAGGGTCAACAGGATATGGGTGTTGCTCAGTCTGACTGGCAGTATTACGCCATGAAAGGTGAGAAGCACGAGTCTTTCATTCAGCAGGGGCCTTATAAGAAACTGCGCGCACTGTTCTCGATCCATGGTGAGCCATTCACTGTTGTTGCCCGTGCAGATTCCGGTGTTAAACACTTTGATGATCTGGTCGGTAAGCGCGTTAATCTGCAGAATCCGGGTTCCGGTACCCGTGGCACCATGGAACTGATCATGGACGAAAAGGGCTGGACCAAAGATACCTTCAAACTGGCCGCTGAACTGAAAGCATCTGAGCAGGCTCAGGCGCTGTGTGATAATAAAATCGATGTCATGCTGTACAACGTAGGCCACCCATCCGGTGCAATCAAAGAAGCGACCACGTCCTGTGATGCTAATGTGATTCCGGTTACCGGTCCTGTGATCGACAAACTGATCAACAACAACTCTTTCTATGCTAAAGCCAGTATCAAAGGCGGCATGTACAAGGGTACTGACAACGATGTAGCGACCTTTGGTAATACCGCAACCATGGTAACCTCTGCTGATGTTAGTGCGGATGCTGTCTATCAGGTTGTTAAGGCGGTATTTGATAACTTTGACCGCTTCAAGCGTCTGCACCCTGCCTTCGCTAACCTGGATCCTAAAACGATGATCTCTGACGGTCTGTCTGCGCCTCTGCATGAAGGTGCGATCCGTTACTACAAAGAGCGTGGCTGGATGTAATCCTTACACCCCGCGCTGCTCAGCTACCCGGATGACGGGTAGCTGAGTGTTGTTTTTAAAGGTTGGTTCACCTTTTTAAACCCTCTGCCGTCAGGCTACCGCGTGCCATGTCTGACGGGAGAGGGCTTTTTCTGTCCTGAGCCTGATCTGTTTAAGGAGCTGATATGTCAATTCATGACAACAGACCGGATAGCCGCCCTCCCGCAAGTGCCAATAATTCTGCAAATGAGCAAGAACTGCAGGATATGGTGTCAGCCAATGATACCGGGGCTCGTATTCCCCATGGCTGGCAGGGAAGGGTTTTACTGGGGGCTGCTCTGCTGTGGTCTCTGTTTCAGCTATGGATAGCATCGCCCTTACCTTTTTATGACTGGCCGGTTATCGGTAGTTTTGGCATCTTTAACGACACGGAAGTGCGTGCCATTCACTTAGCCTTTGCTACCTTCCTGGCCTTTACGGCTTATCCTGCATTTACCGGATCCCCTCGGCATACTATTCCGGTTGCGGATATGGTGTTGTCGCTGGTAGCTGCTTTTGCCGCCTCTTATATCTTTGTTTTCTACGATCAGCTGCTGAGTCGTCCCGGTCTGCCCAATACGCAGGATGTGGCCGTCTCGGTGGCCGGTCTTATTCTGCTGCTTGAGGCGACGCGCCGTACGCTGGGGCCACCGCTGATGATCGTGGCAATCGTCTTCCTGGGCTATTCTCTGGCCGGGGCGTATATGCCTGATATCATCGCTCACAAAGGGATCGATCTTGAGCCATTGATCAATCACCAGTGGCTGACTACTGAGGGTGTATTCGGCATCGCGCTGGGGGTTTCCTCAAGTTTTGTGTTCCTGTTCGTGCTGTTTGGTGCGCTGCTGGATAAAGCCGGGGCGGGTAACTACTTTATTCAGGTTGCCTTCTCTCTGCTGGGGCACATGCGTGGTGGCCCGGCTAAAGCGGCTGTCGTGTCTTCCGGCCTGACCGGTCTGATCTCAGGTTCTTCCATTGCGAACGTGGTCACCACGGGCACCTTCACCATTCCGATGATGAAGCGCGTCGGCTTTACCTCTGAGAAAGCTGGTGCTGTTGAAGTGGCTTCTTCGGTGAATGGTCAGATCATGCCACCGGTGATGGGGGCTGCTGCCTTCCTGATGGTGGAATATGTGGGTATCTCCTATGTTCAGGTGATTACCCATGCCTTTCTGCCGGCACTGATCTCTTACCTGGCACTGATTTATATCGTGCATCTGGAAGCACTGAAGCAGAACATGCAGGGCTTGCCTCGCCGTGTGGAGGTGAAAGCCTGGCATCTGCGTCTGATCGGTATGCTGACGGGCTTCCTGCTGACCTGTGGTATGGCGGCGATTGTCTATTACGGTATCGGCTGGATTAAACCCGCCTTTGGTGATTATTCGACGGCTGTCATTGCGGTTCTTCTGGTTGCGGTTTATCTGTCGCTGGTTAAAGTTGCCGCTAACGTACCGGATCTTAAACTGGATGATCCTAACGAGCCGATGGTTCAGTTGCCGGAGGTGGGCCCGACGGTTAAATCCGGTCTGCATTTCCTGTTGCCGGTTGTGGTGCTTGTCTGGTGTCTGATGGTAGAGCGTTTGTCTCCGGGGCTGTCTGCTTTCTGGGCGACGATTCTGATGATCGCCATTCTGCTGACTCAGCGCCCGCTGATCGCCTTCTTCCGGGGTGAAACGGCTCTTGGTGATAAGATCCGCCAGGGCTTTGATGAACTGGTTGATGGTCTGATTACCGGTGCCCGCAATATGATCGGTATCGGTATTGCGACGGCAACCGCCGGTATTATCGTGGGTGCGGTTTCTCAGACCGGCGTTGGTTCGGTATTGGCGGATCTGGTGGAAGTGCTCTCTATGGGCAATCTGCTGCTGATGCTGATTCTGATCGCGGTTTTAAGTCTGATTCTGGGCATGGGGCTGCCAACCACCGCTAACTATATTGTGGTGTCCTCCCTACTGGCACCGGTGGTGATTACGCTGGGTCAGGAGGCGGGTCTGATCGTGCCTCTGATCGCGGTTCACCTGTTTGTATTCTATTTCGGCATTATGGCGGATGTGACGCCTCCGGTCGGTCTGGCGTCGTTTGCCGCTGCTGCGGTGTCCGGTGGTGATCCGATCCGGACCGGTTTTGTGGCCTTTGCATACAGCCTGCGTACTGCGGCGTTGCCGTTCCTGTTTATCTTTAACACGGATCTGCTGCTGATCGATGTGACCTGGGTTGAAGGTATCCAGGTGTTTATCATCTCGACCATCGCGATGCTGGTCTTTACTGCAGCAACTCAGGGTTACTTCTTCAGCCGCAGTCGTCTGTATGAGTCTGCACTGCTGTTGCTGGTGGCGTTCTCATTGTTCCGCCCGGGCTTCTGGATGGATCGTATTGTTGATCCTTATGAGATGGTTCAGCCGGACGCTGTAGTTGAAACACTGGGTGACGTTGCGCCGGGCACAGAACTGCGTTTCTGGGTTGATGGTTTGGATGCGGTGGGTAATCCGCGTTCTTTCGTAACTCTTCTGCCTTTAGGGGAAGGTGATACGGGGTTTGATCGTTTATCGGCAACCGGTATAGAGCTGCTGAAAGATGGTGATCGCCTGATCGTTGATTACGTCGGCTTTGACAGTGCGGCTGAAAAAGCGGGCATGGCCTTTGATCAGGAGATCACAGGTGTTCAGGTTCCGGTTGATCAGCCACCACGTGAACTGATCTATATTCCGGCCCTGGGTCTTCTGATTCTGATTGCGTGGATGCAGCGTCGCCGTCATCGGGAAGAGTTTGAGCCTCAGGCTGCTTAAGCGATTTGTAAAGGGATTGCAGCAACACTCTGTTAATCTTGCTCTCTGGTCGGTGGTAACGAATAACCGGAGGGCAGCAGAGTTTTGCTTCTGTCGTTAAAAGACTGAAATATCGAGGCCTTCGGAATTTCAGTTTGGCCTCCACTGAGGCTAAGTAGAGGATATGCTTATGTTTAAGAAAGTATTGGTACCTGTAGATCTGGGAGAGCCGGATTTCAGTCAGCAGGCTCTGGAGCTCGCTCTGCGTGAAGTGCGTGAAAATCAGGCTGAATTGCATCTGATCACGGTGGTTGCCGGTTATGGTAATCCGATTGTGGCAGGCTACTTTAGTGAAGATGAGCACAGTAAAGCGGTTCATCATATTGCTGAACAGCTTCAGACGTTTGCCCATGAAAAACTGCCGGAAGGTTTGCACCCGGTGATGAAGGTGTATGAAGGATCACCAGCGGAGCATATTTTGTCGCACATTAAGCATCACGAGATCGATCTGGTGCTGCTGGCTGCACATCACAGATCCCGTCTGGATGAGTTTCTGCTGGGTTCTGTTTCTGCACGGGTTGCTGAACGCTCCCACTGCTCGGTAATGCTGCTGCGGAGGTGAGTTAAGCCTAAATTGTAATCGTTTGACTGCATGCAAAAAAAGCCTGAAGGAAACCTTCAGGCTTTTCGGATTTAGCTGCAGAGAATTAAGCCAGCTCTTTAGCCAGACGTTCCATTGCAGTTTCAAGGTTTGCATTGCTGGTTGCAAAAGAGATTCGCATGCAGCCTGCGGTGCCGAATGCTGAGCCCGGAACCAGTGCAACACCGGCTTTTTCCAGCATCGCTTCAGCAAACTCAACGTCACTGACAGAACCGTATGCGGTGATCGCTTCAGAGAAGTCAGCAAAAGCGTAGAAAGTACCGTCACCCGCCAGGCAGTTAACACCTGGAATCGCATTCAGCTTCTCAACGACAAAGTCATGACGCTGTTTGAAGGATACCAGCATCTCGGAGATACACTCCTGAGGACCGTTCAGTGCAGCTTCAGCAGCATACTGAGAAATCGATGCCGGGTTTGAGGTTGACTGAGACTGGATCTTCTTCATCGCGCCGATCACTTTAGCAGGACCTGCTGCGTAACCGATACGCCAGCCAGTCATGCTGTAAGCTTTGGACACGCCATTCAGAACGAAGGTGCGCTCATACAGCTCAGGCGTCGCGTTCAGAATGTTGCAGAAGTTCTGATCCCAAAGGATATGTTCGTACATATCATCAGTGGCAACCATAATGTGCGGGTGCTTCTTCAGCACTTCGCCCAGAGCTTTCAGCTCATCCAGAGAGTAAGCCATGCCGCTTGGGTTGGACGGGCTGTTGATAACAAACAGCTTGGTGCGGGGAGTAATCGCCGCTTCCAGTTGTTCTGCCGTAATTTTGAAGTGATCCGCTGCGGATGTTTCAAGAACAACCGGCTTACCTTCTGCCACAATCACCATATCCGGGTAAGAAACCCAGTAAGGGGCTGGGATGATCACTTCGTCACCCGGGTTCAGCAGTGCCAGAGCCAGATTAAAGAAGCTCTGTTTGCCGCCGGATGAAACCAGAATCTGATTTGGCTCGTACTTGAGACCATTATCACGCTCGAATTTCGCTATAATGGCCTTCTTTAAGCTTGGTGTACCGTCAACAGCGGTATATTTTGTCAGGCCGTTATTAATAGCCTCAATCGCTGCGTCTTTGATGTGTTGCGGGGTGTCGAAATCCGGCTCACCAGCGCCCAGGCCAATAATGTCTTTGCCTGCTGCGCGAAGCTCTGCCGCACGATTAGTGACCGCTAAAGTCGGTGAAGGTTTGATTGACTGTACGCGATCTGACAGTTGTACGTCCAAGCTGATATCCTCAATTTATTTTCAGTCAGAAAATAGGCGTTATGCAGACGAATCATACAGGAGATAGCAACCCTTCGTGAAGGTGAAAACTTTAAAAAAAACACCAAAAAGTCCGGTCGTTATCTACGTTTGGGTTGATTGATCTGATGGCTTCGGTTCGCGTATTCGTTTTGTTCTGACGCTGGTTGATAGTGTCTTCAAATTTCAGGAATGGCATGTTCAGCATTGTTTGCTGTGTCGTGTTATTCTGGTGAAAAAATAGTCTGGTAAAGCATGGAATCACAGAAAAAGTTTAAACTTAATTCCCGTTTCAAACCTGCTGGCGATCAGCCTGCAGCTATCGATGCGCTCTGTAACGGTCTAGATAGTGGCCTGATGCATCAGACCCTTTTGGGGGTAACCGGCTCAGGTAAGACCTTTACCATGGCAAACATTATTGAGCGCACGCAGCGGCCAACGATTATTCTGGCGCACAATAAGACTCTGGCCGCTCAGTTATATGGTGAATTTAAGGACTTTTTTCCTGAAAATGCGGTTGAGTATTTTGTCTCTTACTATGACTACTATCAGCCGGAAGCCTACGTGCCCGCTTCTGACACCTTTATTGATAAAGACGCATCGATTAACGAGCATATTGAGCAGATGCGTTTGTCTGCCACCAAGGCGCTGTTAGAGCGCCGGGATTCTCTGATCGTTGCGACGGTTTCTGCGATTTATGGTCTGGGTGATCCCAAGTCCTACCACAAAATGGTTCTGCACATTAACCGTGGAGAACGCATCGATCAGCGTCAGATGCTGCGTCGTTTGGCTGAATTGCAGTACACCCGCAATGATCTTGATTTTCGTCGTGCGACTTATCGTGTACGCGGTGATGTGATTGATATCTTCCCGGCAGAATCGGAACAGGAAGCGGTTCGGGTTGAGCTGTTTGATGATGAGATCGATAACATCTCTATTTTTGATCCGTTAACCGGTGAACAACTGAGGAAGTTGCCCCGAATCACCATCTATCCGAAGAGTCACTATGTGACGCCACGGGAAACCGTTGTTGAAGCTACTGAGCATATTAAAGATGAGCTTAGAGAACGTATCGAATGGTTCCGAGAGCATGACAAGCTGGTTGAAGCTCAGAGAATTGAGCAGCGTACCCTTTATGATATTGAGATGATGCTGGAGCTTGGCTACTGCAACGGTATCGAAAACTATTCGCGCTATCTCTCTGATCGTGATCCGGGCAATGCGCCGCCGACTTTCTTTGATTATCTGCCGGATGATGCCCTGTTATTTATCGATGAATCTCACGTTACCGTGCCTCAGCTGGGCGCTATGTATCGGGGTGACCGATCCCGTAAAGAGACGTTGGTTCAGTATGGCTTTCGCTTGCCTTCAGCGTTAGATAACCGGCCAATGAAGTTTGAGGAGTGGGAGCAGATCTCGCCTCAGATGGTGTTTGTTTCTGCGACTCCGGGTAACTATGAGGCGGAGCATCAGGGGCAGGTGGTCGAGCAGGTGGTTCGTCCTACCGGTCTTCTGGATCCTGAGATTGAAGTACGTCCGGCAACCTCTCAGGTGGATGACCTGATGTCGGAGATCAGTCTGCGGGTGGCTGATGGAGACCGCGTGCTGGTAACGACACTGACCAAGCGCATGTCAGAGGATCTGACCGATTACCTGTCGGAGCATGGCGTGAAGGTGCGCTACCTGCACTCGGATATTGATACGGTGGAGCGTGTTGAGATTATCCGTGATCTCCGGTTGGGTGAGTTTGATGTGCTGGTGGGGATCAACCTGCTGCGGGAAGGTCTGGATATGCCGGAGGTATCTCTGGTGGCTATTCTGGATGCGGATAAAGAGGGTTTTCTGCGTTCTGAGCGCTCGCTGATTCAGACCATCGGTCGAGCCGCCCGTAATGCCAAAGGTAAAGCGATTCTGTACGGCGACCGCATTACAGGCTCTATGCAGAAAGCGATTGATGAGACCAAACGTCGACGTGAGAAGCAGATGGAGGCCAACGAGGCAGCGGGTATTACACCGCAGACGGTGATGAAAAATGTTGCAGATATCATGGAAGGTGCCCGCATTCCCGGCAAGAAAATCAGCAACAAGGCCGGTAAGAAGGTTGCTGAGGCCGTGGGTGAATATGCCGTAGATCCGGCGTTGATGTCACCGGAACAGCTGCTTAAGTCGATCAGCAAGCTGGAAGACAGTATGTACGAGGCATCCAAGAATCTGGAGTTTGAAAAAGCCGCCCAAATTCGGGATGAAATTCAGCGCCTGAACAGTCATCTGCTGAAATAATGCGAATTTTGTTAAAAAGTCGTTACTCCTGTTCATAAGAAGGCCACGGGTATCTGCATGGAAGCAATTCTTCATAGTGTCGCTGTTTTGGTGGCTCTCCTTTCCGGTGTATTAGTTTGGATCGCTCTGGCCTTTGCATCCTTGCCGGGAAGTTCAATCAGTTTTGCATGGTATGCCAGAGCGATTCGAGGATTGTTTTACAGTCAGCCGATGGTGATAGCTGCCACGTTGTTCCTTCTTGATGAAGGGGGGTGGGGTTTGTTCTGGTGTTTTCTGCCAGTAGTACCTGCTTTTTTGGTTTTTCTCATTTTCAAGTTTGTGGGGCGGAAGTGACGGTTGATATCACCATGTGGTCTTTGTCTGGCGCCCCTGTTTAATATGTCGGTCGCGGTTAATCGCTTTTTGACGTTCACTCTTCTTAAAAAGCACGTAAACCGCAGCGCTACCACCATGGCTTTTATGAGCACTGTTTACTGCGATAACCTGAGGAAACTCCGGGAGCCAGCGGGCGAGATAACTTTTGACCACGCAGGGGAGTGAGTCGGGGGCGCTGCCCTTTCCGAAACTGATCAGTGCTACTCGTATGTCATGCCGATAGCAATCCTCAATAAACCCGAATACCTCTCTCCGGCAGAACTCTACTGATTTTTTATGCAAATTAAGTGCGGCATCGATAGGGTAGCGGCCTTGTTTGAGCCGTTTGTAAACGCCTTCCTGAACGCCCTCTTTCTTGTATTCTACAGGGTCAAAAGGGCCTAGCAGGTCCACAAACTCATCTGAGAGAAAATTCGTATCCTTTTCGGTTTGCGCCTGGGCCGCATTGCGGCGGGCCTGCAGTGCTATAGCATCCTCTTTTTTGTTGGTTTTAAGGTCGGCTTTTTGATCTTGCTTCAGAGGTACGACTCCCCGCATCTCGCGCAGAAAGTAATCCAGATCGTCATCACGGTAAGCCATAGCTGTCTCCCAATGAAGTGGAGGTAAGTTACTGTAGAGGGAAAACCCTAGGTTCTATAGATAAGGCTTTAATAAGACAAATTAAAGGCGATAATATGTCCCTTAACCTAATTTTAATTGAACACAGAGTGTTACGGTGCCTTGAGCTGCTTTTTGATCGGGCTTGTGGTGCTTTACCGGCGTTAGGAATGAGTTGTGATGGTACTGAAGGGCAATAAAACACATTGGATCTCTGTGGTGGTATCCAGCCTGATTTTATTTGTCTGTTTTGCCGGTTTTTATCAGTTACAGCAACATAATGATCAGACCCGACAAGCTTTGTTGGAGGAGAAAGCCAGAGTAAGTGATCAGCTGTTTAACCGCTGGTTTCAGAAACAAAAAAGTGTGCTCAATATTTGGTCGAGATACCCTCAGGTTTCGGATGCTGCCCGTTCACTTTCGGCTTTGTCGATAAATAGAAAAGAGCTTATTGCAGCTCCTGAACAGTCTTATCTTCGTCATTTTTTTTCCCCTTTACTTAAGTCATCCAAGATTGATGGTTATATGCTGATCGACAGCCGTGGGGTTGTGCGTGGCGCGTCTGATAATCGTTTGATTGGTGAGTCGTCACCGATTGCAGAATACCCGGCACTGTTCGCCCCGCTCTGGCAGGGCAGGAATCAGTGGCTAATCCCCTATATGAGTCCATACCCTATTTCCGACCATGACGGCGTATTTCGCCAGGAGCAGCCTTTATTACTGATTGCAGCACCGGTTTCCAACGGATTTGAGGTTCGGGCTGCATTGATCTTTACGGTGAATATGGAGCGGGAGCTATATCATCTGTTGGATGAGGTGGTGGCAACTGAGGGCCTTGCCATCCGATTGTTCTCAAAAAATAAGCTCTTGGTGGAGATCAATCGCCAGGAATCATCTGAAGGGGGAGGGGGATACGAGGATGTTGTCGTAACCCGTGAAAACCGTCAATTACCCGTCTCTTATTCCGTAACAAAAGCATTTCCTGTCAGCAACAATTTTAGTTCTCAACAATATCTTTTGCTGAGTATCGGTAGTCTTGCTCTTTTGGCCCTTATCAGTCTTCTTGTGAGCCTTTTTCGGGAGCGCCCGGAAAACTCCGAACCGGATGCACTGCAAAAAATGCTTTATAACCATGGAGGAAAAGGGCTGCTGAAGGTCTCTTCCCATGGCGGTGTCGAGAGTTTTAATCAGAGAGCTGCCGTTCTTCTGGCTGGTGGGGCTGATGTGACACCTCCAGCGATGTCTATCTTCCTGACAGAGTGTGCTCTTGGACTGAGTGATGAAAAAGGTGAACCGCTGGGTGATCTGATGTCCCTGATAGGCAGTGCCAGCGGTCAGGTATTTTATGCCTGGTGGTCCGTTACAGGGAGGCGACGTTTACTGGCTTTTACCCGGGAACCTTTTTCATCAGATACGGATACGATCCTCAGTGTTAAAGATGTTACCCAAAAGCGTCAGGAGTACCTGCTTCTTAAGCGGCAAAGTGAAGCTTTGAATGATGCTGCTGAACTTGTGTTATGGGTGAATCGCGAAGGTGGCATCGTCGGGGCAAATGAAACGGCTTCAAAACAGCTGGGATACGCTTATCAGGAGTTACAGGGGCTGAACATTGGTGATATCGATGCGTCGATCAATGAGGAAAGCTGGAAGCTGATCTGGAGTCGCATTCGCCGAGGGGAGGCAATTGAGCAGGAAGGCAATACATTACGGCGCAATGGGATCTCATTTTCTTCTGAGATGCTGATTCGTTTCTACACAGATGGTTTAGAAGAGGTTGCCTGTTTCTTTATCAGAGATATCACTAAGCGTAAACGCCTTGAAGCAGATCTTTATCGTAAGCGGATGCGTCTTACCGAAAAATTGTCCGTCACTTCACAGGAGCTTGAGGTCAGAGAAGCGGAGAATGAGGCGCTTATTGAGGCGCTTCCGGATATGTTGGTGGTATTTAATTCCCGTTTTGAAGTCTTGAGTTTTCAGCAGCCAAGAGGCGATATACTCAGCTTGGATTTTAGCTCGGGTCAGATACTTTTTGACATCTTCCCGCAGTTAGAGGCGGAAACCTTACATCAGAAACTGACTGATCAGGGGAGTTCGGGCCTGGCGCGCTATTTTACAGAGATCACCCTTGATAATGCCGGAACCGCTCAGGCTCTGGAGCTGCGCTTTGCCCGCACAGGGACCAATAAAATTCTTCTGCTCATTCGGGATATCTCTGAGCGAAAAAGGGAGGAGTATTTCAGGCAGTTTAATAACCGCTTGCTAATGAGTATCTCTCAGATGCAAACCCGTTTTATCTGCAGTCCGGATAAACGCCCCGATATCGAAGGTCAGTTATCCTCTCTGGTTGATTTGGCTCAGTCTGAAAGAGGTTACTATTGGCTGGCAGAATCTTTGCAACAGAAGCTCGGTTGCCCTGCTTTTTCTGAGGCGGTTCGTTTCAATGCTGAGTCCGAAATCATGACTTCAGATATTGAAAGCTTTAAAGAACGAATTGTTCAGGGCGTTGCTCAATGGAGGGCATCAATTGAGCCCGCTAAACCAATGCTTATGCCTCTTTCCGATATTTTCCCGGGCCGGGATTTTTCGCGCAAAGGACTGCTATTGCTACCGGTCATCTCTTCTGGTCAGCCCGTTATCTGTTTTGCTTTGGTTCTTCAGGACTTCAGGTATTGGTCCTCAGAGTCCCGCTTATTTGAACCCTGGTTGGCAACAATTGCGGCCCTTCTTGCCGGGCATGAGTCTGAAAATGAAAGGCTTTGGGCTGAAGAGAGCCTCAAGTTAGAAAAAGAGCGCGCAGAGCATGCCAGTCGGGCTAAGACTCAGTTCCTGTCCAGAATGAGTCATGAATTCCGTACCCCTCTGAATGCGATTCTCGGCTTTGGTCATCTGCTTCAGATGGAAGAATCTATGCAGGATGAGCACAAAGAGCACCTGGCTCAAATTGTGGATTCCGGTGAAGCGATGCTGGTGCTCGTAGATGATGTTCTGGATCTGGCTCAACTGGATCGACAGGAGTTTAGCGTTGACTTAACTCGGGTGTGCCTCTCCGAAATGGTAACAGACTGTATTACGGACGTTATTTCTGATATCGAGCAAGCGGATCTCAGGTTTGAAGCTGACCTGCCTGGTGTGGATTACTTTGTACAGGCTGATGTTAAGCGCCTGCGTCAGGTTATACAGTCGTTATTGAAAAACGCTATAAACTTTACTGCTCCGGGCGGTCAGATTGCGGTTCGGCATCGTTGTCTTCAGAGTTACTGTGAGCTTACTATCCAGGATTCAGGAAGAGGAATTCCTCAGGATTTTCTCGATAAGATCTTTATGCCTTTCGAAGCAGCTGATGGTTATATTGATGCGAAGGGGATGGGGAACGGGTTGGCCATTGCCCGTTATGCCGTTGAAGCGATGGGGGGCAGTATTCATGTGGATTCCGAAGTCGGTGTCGGTAGCATCTTTACATTAAAAATCCCCTGTGAGCCGTCAGAGGATGGTGCTGCTTGTTGTTCCGTTTCCTCATGTTCTGCGGAGGCGGTCTCTGAGAAGACTGAGCCGGATAATGTGAGACCTCAGATTAGTGCTTCTGACCGCGGGATAATGACCGGTTCAGAGTCGGGCCAGCCTTCTTTATCACTCGATAGGGAAGATTTTTCTATTGACGAAGGCTCATTCAGCGGTGAGGTGCAAAAAACATCTGTGGCATTCAGGGTGCTTTATGTTGAAGATGATGAAACCAACAGAAAAGTACTTGAGCGCCTGATTCGGCATTTGGATCCGGAGATTACCTTTGCTGCCGCGAAGAGCGCTGAAGATGGAATCTCCCAGTTCCTGGATGCTGTACCGGATCTGATGTTTGTCGATATGAATCTGGGTGGAATCTCTGGCTCAGAAGTGCTGAGCATCATTCGTGAACGCGCAGAAGGGAAAGAACTTCCCGTCATTGCGGTTAGTGGTGATGTGGCATCCGACGCGATTGATCGGGCTCTTGATCAGGGATTTGACGACTACCTTTGTAAACCGGTTTCAATTGA
>NZ_CEYNZH010000021.1:0-50254 GCF_982874595.1 Oceanospirillum sp.
ACATCGTCAAGCGCCTTATACGGAAACCCCGCTTCAGTCGAAGCGGGGTTTTTTTTATGCCCCGAAAAAGGGTGCTCAGACAGCTTATGATGAATTTTGGTGAACACGGGCTGGCTCGTAGGAAATTAGCTAGTATTCAGGTTAATATAGTCATGTCTAACAAGTTTTGTAATAAGGTCATCTTCCCAGTATGAGTGAAAATTCTGCACTTCCCCCCGAGCTTGAAAGCCTGGTCCAGCAACTGGTTCAGAGTTCTGTCGACAAGATGAAAACAGAACTGGTGGCCTATATCGACAAGAAGTTTGAGGTTGCGGCCTTAACTTCCGAGTCTCCCTCGGCATCTAAGACCGAGAGCGTTAATCAAGAAGAAGAGACTGATCACATTACACTAAGTATGGTCATGCTCCAGATTGCAGCCATCTTTGAGAAGTTCGGTCACTATGATGAGATCTATCGTACCTATGGTATTGAGGCTGATGCTTTTCAGGATGAGTGCAATGAGACTTTGGATGTTATGCGCTATCAGGTTGAGCAGTTTGAGTCTCAACTGAAAGACTTTCAGAATCGCCTGCATATTGAAGAGAGTGGCGGAGAGTCTGCTATTCGGCATAATTCTGAGATACAGCAGAAATTTGAAGCACTCTCTAAAGAAGTCCAGGAAACACTGGGGCAATTCGATCAGTACTTTGATGCTCAACTGAAGCAATTAGAGGGACTACCTGAAGTGGTAGAGGCACTCAGGCAGGACCTGGATAAGAAGCAGGGTAAGAGTGAAGCTCTTATCCGAATGCAGGAAAATAAAGCAGAGCTGATTGCCAAGGTAAAAGCGGCTGTTGATGAGTTGAATATCCAGCTGCCGAAGGTAGTTAGTGTTCAGATTGAAAAGGCTTCTAAGCAGTAATAGCTGTTGCTTCTTATAGCCTTGAGTATGGGACATCTCCATAAAAAAACCTCAGAGCAACTGCTGCTGAGGTTTTTTATTAGGGTTTTTTACTTACCCGGAATTAAAGCAATAGGCAGTAGGTTGTTCTGACGTGCATAGTGCTCAAGACGGCCATCTTTTTTGATGTCATGAACAAACTGGTTCACTCGCTGCAACCACCCGGGCTGTCCCTTCTTAACGGCATAGGCATACTGGAACTGCTTTGTCTCACCTTTGGGGACAAGCAGTTGAGCCCAGTCATACACTTTAACCATCTTTTGTCCGTAGGGGTAATCTGTGATAAAGACATCGGCGCGCCCCGAACGTACTTCTACCTCCCGCTGACTATGCTTTACAACAGTCATCAGCTCTGCATTTTTAAGGCTGTTGCGCATTGCACCTTCCATATACGTGCCTTTCTGAACGCAAACAACAACGCCCGGCTGATCCATCGATTCCCAGCTTTTAACAATGGGATTGGACTTGTTAGCAATGCCGTACATACCACTGCTGAGATAAGGATCGCTATAATCGATGTGCTTGGCGCGGGCTTCCGTTTTACCAACGCCAAACATAGCAAGGTCGCATTTATCCTGTTCAATATCTTTCATAAAGATGCCGAAGTGAGTTGGTATATACTCGACAGAAACGCCTAAATCTTTGGCAAATTCTTTGGATAAACCGATATCGATTCCTTCCAGCTCACCGGTTTTCTTGTTTTTATAAGAAATTGAGAAGTATTCCGGCCAGATGCAGACGCGTATTTTTCCAGATTCAATGATTTGCTCTTCCCGGCTGGATGAGGGATGAGCCTGGAGATCACTAAAAAAGCCTGCGATGGTAAAAAAAATAATAAAAGAGGCTAAGAATCGGATGCTATTTATACCGAGTCCAGATAGTCTAACTTCTTGTCTCATAAGGATAACCCTTGCTTATCATCATTGTCAGATAATGTAACTTATTGCTATTTTATTGCTTTACTCTAGGTGCGATTTGATCTGTGTTAGTTAATTCCCTTTTCTTTTTAAAAAGTGCTCTGATACGACAGAAATGGATCTTTCTGATAGCGCTGTGTGCACTGGTTTTTCTATGGCTTGTTCTGTCCCATACGGTTGATAGAGGTGTGTCCAGAAGTCTCAGCGAACAAGAGAGTAGTAGTGCCTTGCTTGCCCATGCACTGGAAGACTCTATAGTCAGGTCTTTACAGTCTGTTAATAGCTCCATGATAGCGCTCATCGAGAGTTTGCCTCAGCTGGATGACCGTATCGAAATTGAAAATATTTTGAGGGAACAGCTTAGAACTTCACCTCAGCTCAGGTCCATTGATTTATTAGATGCCGATGGAATTATCAAGGCAACCGTGACCCGCAGTTATGGATCTAAGCTGGATTACCCTTGTATCAAACGGCTTAAAAATGAACCGATGACCGAGCTGGCTATCGGCTCTCCAAAACCGGGTCGTTATCCAAATGATCCTTTTACGGAACGAATGACTTTAACCCATATCCCATTTTGTCTGGCTGTTCGGGATGACCAGGGTGTTGTGCGCAATATTCTGGTGGCCTCTATCAACCCCCAGTATTTTGGTAATCTTTTTGGATCAGTGGGGGATACGCTGCATTCGTACGTTCAACTCTACCGTTATGATGGTACTAAGTTGCTGGGTGATCAATCAGTATCGCCAAAAACACAATTGCTTAGAGATCACGTGAACGAAACCAGCTGGGGGCAGTACCGCGAGTCGATTAACGGACAGAACTATCTGATCAGCTATCGATCTACATCTCTTCTGCCTTTGATAACCGTACTTATTTCAGATGAAGCCGTAGCTTTGTCTTCATGGCGGAATGATGAAAAAATGATACGCATTTTTCTTATGCTGACAGCTTTTTTTATCATTATCACTGCATTTGTTATTGCCACGCTGATGGAAAAACGTCGCTTAACAGAAGGCGATAATTATCTGTTAAGCACTGCGATTCGTAGTACGGCAAATGCTATTTTTATTACGAGTAAAACAGGCCAGATTCAATGGGTTAACAAAGCTTTCACACGCCTGACAGGCTATGACTTTGACGAAGTGAAAGGGAAAACGCCTAAGATTCTGAACTCTGGTTACCATTCTCATGATTTCTTTGGTGGACTTTGGCGATCCATTCTTAGTGGCCAGAGCTGGCGTGGAGAATTGGTTAACCGTCATAAGGACGGTCATACGATGACTGTTGAGCAGACGGTAACACCCATTTTGACTCGGGGTGAAGTTGAGCATTTTATTGCTGTTCATGAGGATATGACGGCCCGTAAAAGTGCTGAGCAGCGCGCATTATTTCTGGCTGATCACGATCCGCTGACTTCTCTGCCGAATCGGCGTTATTTTGAGCAAAAATTATATGACATTTTCCGCAGTCAACGGCTGAGTGATGTTTCTATTCTTTTCATCGACCTTGATCGCTTCAAAGAAATCAATGACACAATGGGTCATGAAGCGGGTGATGCCCTTTTAATTCATACCACCGATAATCTAAGGAAGATTCTTCCGGAGAATGCACTTTTGGCTCGCTTGGGTGGGGATGAATTTGCCGTTTTATCCGAAGAATGTGCTGATCATAATCGTCAGGCATTGCTTGCTGAGCGAATTATTGCTGCTGTTGCACAGCCTTTTCACTATGGTGATGGCTCTTTTAGTGTGACCTGTAGTGTCGGTATTGCTTTGGGGAGTTATACCGCAACTGATGCGTCAATGATGTTGCGTCAGGCTGATCTTGCGATGTACAAGGCTAAGCATGATGGCAAGAACACTTTTCGCTTCTTTGATGAGGCGATGGATGCTCTGATGAAGCGTCGTGTATTCCTTCAGCAGCAGCTTGAGCTTGCTGTTCATCGGGAGAAAGATCTCAGTCTCAGATTTCAGCCTCAGGTGGAAGCGTCGACAGGCCGGGTTTATGGGGCAGAGGCACTTCTGCGATGGGAAGTAGGGCAAGGAGAATGGGTTTCTCCGGCCGAATTTATCACTTTGGCTGAGGAGACCGGTCAGATTCTTGAGGTTGGTGTTTGGTTAATGGAGAGTCTTTTCCGGCAGATGGCTGCGTGGAATGCTAAAGATTTTACTTTTGGCAAGATCTCTATGAATATTTCTGCAGTTCAGTTGGCAAGAGATACTTTGGCACAACGATTACTCGACCTGTTGGATAAGTTTGCTATCCCTTACGGGCAGGTGTGTGTGGAAATTACTGAAACCACACTGATGACCGATTCTGAGATGGTCACTGAAAATCTGAAACGTCTTAAAAAGGCAGGTATTACGCTATCTATTGATGACTTTGGTACAGGTTATTCCTCTCTGAGCTACCTGAAAGCACTGAATGCTGATCATCTAAAGATAGATCGCAGTTTTATCATTGGCATTGGCGTTAATGACTCTGACGAGCATATCGTGCGTGCCACGATGGCGCTGGCTCACAGCCTTGGGATGGAGACTGTGGCAGAAGGGGTTGATAGCCGGGAGCAGCTGATTTTTCTTCAGGGGCTTTCCTGTGACTATATTCAGGGGTATCTGTTTGCCAAGCCTCTTGAGGCTGACGACTTTGAGGCATTTGTTTTAGAACGCAATCGTATGGCCGAATCAATTGAAGGGAAAAATCATGTGTAAACAGATCAAAGCTATTCTGGTCCTTGGGTTAATGGTCTTATCACTTATTGCGAAGGGTGAGGAAATTGGTTCGGTAAGTACCGTCTTTAAAATGTTGGGACCAAACCATAAAATTGTTATTGAGGCCTTTGATGACCCTGATATTGAGGGGGTGAGCTGTTGGCTTGCCCGTGCAAAGACTGGAGGCATAAGTGGTGGCCTTGGGTTGGCCGAGGACCCTTCCGATGGCTCTATCGCCTGTCGTCAGGTAGGGCCGATCTCTTTACCAAGTGACTTAGAAGATGGAGAAAAAGTTTTTAATAAGCGTACCAGTCTAATCTTTAAAACGCTTCAGGTGGTTCGCTTTTATGATGAAAAACGACATACCTTGATCTACCTTGTTTATTCCGACAAATTGGTTGAAGGTTCGCCGAAAAACTCAATTTCAGTGGTGTCGATACAGGATAATTTCTGACCGGCAGCCCAATCTAAAACAATAATAAAGGATTGATGGATATGCCTGAGAACAAAAAGCCCCTGAAGGGGCTGAAAATTCTTGATTTCAGTACACTGTTGCCCGGCCCCTATGCCTCTATGATTATGGCGGAGATGGGGGCTGAGGTGCTTCGGGTTGAATCTCCCGCCCGCCCGGATCTTGTTAAAGGGCTAACCCCTCAAATTCAAGGCGTTTCTGCCGCATATCGACAGCTGAATGACAAGAAAGATGTCTGTTATCTCGATTTGAAACAACCAGAGGCGGTCGAAGAGGTTAAGGCGCTGGTTAAAGAGTACGATATCGTGCTGGAGCAGTTTCGCCCTGGTGTGATGGGTCGGTTGGGTGTTGGTTATGATGCTTTACGGCAGCACAATGAAGCGCTTATTTATTGCAGTATTACGGGGTACGGACAAACCGGCCCTTACCGCGACCGGGCAGGTCACGACCTGAACTATCTGGCTTTAAGTGGGCTTGCGGACTACAGTCGTCGCAAAGGTGATGCGCCGGTGCCTCAGGGGATGCAGGTTGCTGATCTTGCCGGTGGCTCTCATCAGGCTGTGATGGCGGTTCTGGCTGCAGTCATTCAGCGCCAGTTGCAGGGTGAAGGGCAGTATATTGATATCAGTATGACCGATGCGGCCTTTTCTCTGAATGGTATGGCTGGTGCTGCGGCATTGGCCGGAGGGGAGTCGCCCTCTGCAGAAACTGGATGGCTCAATGGCGGCACGTTTTATGATTACTATGAGACCTCAGATGGCCGCTATATGGCCGTTGGTAGTCTCGAGCTGCAGTTCCAGCAGCGTTTGCTGGAGACGCTGAATCTGACGCACCTTGCGGCACAATGCGCTGACTTTAGCGAAGAAGCTCAGCAGGCGGTTAAAATTTCGATTCAGGAGGTTTTTCTGTCTCAGCCGTTTGATTACTGGTGTGAGAAGTTCGCAGCCGTTGATGCTTGTGTTGAGCCTGTTCTGACCTTTGACGAGGCCTGTCATCATCCTCAGTTGTCAGAGCGGCGACTTATAAGAGATGGTCGATATAGCGTTCAGATGGCACCGGCATTTCGCTTCCGATAGATAGCCATTGGGACAACTGTGGCCTCATAGGCGATTACCAGCATCATCTTTTCCGGCATGATTTCAACTAATAGCAAAAAGAAGGCGCGGTTCAGATAGCCCTGTCGCCCGCGCTAAGCGGGATCCCTGTTCTGCAACTTTGTGCCTTTCCTGTCTGACATTTTTACGTTTTTTCGAGCTGAAACAGCCTAAACGCTGATCGAAATCCTGCCCGTTGTCGGTATTAAACCAGTAGAAATGGCAGGTGAGATGGGGGTATAGGTTCTGATCGGCCAGCAGCTGATGTTCGTCTTCCTGCGGGAATAGCAGATGCAGGCGGAAGCGCTCATTCGCATCGCTACGGCCTTTACGGCATCAACAATCAGAGTAGACAGGTACGACGGCCTCTGACTTAATTCATGTTTTAAAATACCGCTAATCGTATGCGTTCAGTAAGCCAGCGTACAAGGGGAGAGTTTTTTCCTTTTGTTTGCAGTGCCTTATGGCTTGCTTTAAGGACGTTGCTCTGTTTTAAACAGAATCATGCTTATTTGGCATCAGAAGCTGTAGGCCAGTGTGACTTCAAACTCTGTATTTGTGTTTGCTGCATCCTCTGGAACAACATCGGTGTAGTCCACTCTGTAGTTGATCTTAGTAGCCAGGCTACCATTGATCTGGCTTTTCAGGCCAGTTTCTGAAAGCCAGATTGTCTTTTGAGAGCCTGTGTTTACGGATAAAAGCTGATCGAATTGCACGGCTTCATTGAGCTGCCAGAAAAATTTACCGGCAAGACGCAACACGGTTTCTTCTTCAATCTCATTATCAGCCTTAAGTTTATCGTAACGATAGCCTGGGCCTACTTCTAGGTCCAAATGGTGTTCGTCGGTATTTGTCAATCGATAGCCGTAGCCTAAAGAAATCAGCGTTTGGTAGTCATAACCACTGAAACGATCGAATTCGTAGCTGGCAGATGAGGCTAGGTAATGATGTTCAGTAAATTTGTGATCAAGAGTTAAAGTTCCTTCATAACGCTCTTTAGATGTTTCTCCATCCTCTTTACTGGTTAGAACACTAAGTTTGAGGCCTGAGTCCCAGAACTCTCCTTTACGAAGGATACTGAACTTACCGCTGAAGTTTGATGTGTCTGTATCACCTGTGGTTCTTATGGAGCCCAGTTCCGCTGTTCCGTTCCAGATTGGAAGTTTTATTGTTGGCTCCTCAACGGGTTGCTCTGCTTCGGTACTGCTTGTCATCGAGGCTCTCACCTCTTCGGGTTGAGTAATGATTCCTGTAAGGAGGAGTGAAAGTAGGGCAGCAGTTTTGTACATCAAAAAGCATTTCCAAGTGGTGATTTTTAAAGCGGTATTGCCGTTAAGCTGAGTCAGCTGCAGCCCTATAGCATTGATAAAGACAGGGCGGCCTGATGAAAACTGACAGTATTTAGAGCTTTTTGTTTGTGTCTTATTGAAAGCACAGTGTAATTGATTGTGTTTTTTTGGTGGAAGATGCTTTTTATTTTGAGGGTATGTGACTCTCAGATTCGTCTATGCTGAGCAACGATGGGGGCAGTTGGCCGGTAAAAGCAAGAGGATAGATATGAGAGCTTTGGTCTCTAAGTAAATTCTTTAAACGGCAACATCCCACAGGCATGTTCTGCATACTGCTGAACATGCTCCGCTTCTTCTTCGACAAAATCTCTTATTGCATCATCAAAGCCCGGTTCAGCCAGCCAGTGGTTTGACCAGGTGAGTATCGGCTGGAAGCCCCGACTGATCTTGTGTTCACCCTGAGTACCGGGGTCAAAATGGTTCAGGCCGTGTTCCAGGCAGTATTCGATACCCTGATAGTAACAGGCTTCAAAATGCAGGCTGTCAGCCTCAACCTTGCTGCCCCAGTAGCGTCCGTAAAGACTGGCGTTGTCATGGAAAAACAGCGCTGCAGCCACGGGAGCATCTTCCGCGTTATAGGCGATTACCAGCATCATCTTTTCCGGCATGGTTTTAACTAATAGCTGAAAGAAGGTGCGGTTCAGATACCCCTGTCGCCCACGCTGCAGGTAGGTGATGTGGTAGCAGTGATAGAAGTGTTCCAGCTGTTCTGGCGTGATCTCTGTGCCTTCAACCCGCGCTAAGCGGAATCCCTGTTCGGCAACTTTGCGCCTTTCCTGTCTGACATTTTTACGCTTTTTCGAGCTGAAACTGCCCAGAAACTGATCGAAATCCTGCCAGTTGTCGGTATTAAACCAGTGGAACTGGCAGGTAAGGCGGGTGTGCAGGTTCTGATCGGCCAGCAGCTGATGTTCGTCTTCCTGCGGGAACAGCAGATGCCAGCCGGAAGCGCCTAATCGCATCGCTTCGGCCTTTACTGCCGCGACAATGACCGGAACCAGATCAGATTTCTGTATCGACGCTTTAACCAGCAGACGCTCTCCCTGACTTGGGGTGTAGGGGATTGCTGTCACCAGTTTGGGGTAATAGGCCAGCCCGTAACGCTGATAGGCATCGGACCATGACCAGTCAAAAACGTACTCGCCGTAGGAATGGGTTTTGAGATAAAGCGGCATAAAGGCGATCAGGCCATCATCGGATTCCACCACCAGGTGGTGAGGTTTCCAGCCGCCTTTTTCGCTGGCAGCTCCGGAGCTTTCCAGAGCCTGCAGAAAGGCTTTACCGATAAATGGGTTGTTGTCTGCATTGTGGAGCTGTTGCCAATCGGCATCATCAATCTGGGCGATGTTTTCGATAAAACGTATCTTCATCAGCGCGGACTTCCCCTCGGGATTTACAAAATATTCAGCGGCTTAGCTTTGGGTATGTGCTTATACGTCTGTTATGGGAATCAGTGCAGCAGCTCTTCCAGGCTTTTTATCATACGGAATGGCTGTCCCTTGTGTTCAGCCAAACCACTTTGATCTGTCAGCCATACGGCTTTTAGCCCAGCTTCCAGTGCGGGCGCGATATCTTTGTCAAAATGATCACCGACCATGGTGCACTGCTCGGGGATAACGCCCAACTGCCGGATAATAGTCCGGTAGAAATCCGCTGTGCCTTTGCCGATTCCCAGATTGCTCTGGCAGAAATAGCCTTCAAGATAAGGGCATAAACCCACCCGATCAAAAGCCGCGCGGATATCGCTTTCCGCGGAATCAGCCGCGCCTGTTGCGACAAAAAGCCGGGCGCTTTGACTGAATTCCGCCAATACCTTATCAGCTTCATGCTGTATCTGAACCTTAGGCCAATCTTTCATCTTGCCGGTCATATCGGGGAAATCCACCATCAGGGTATCCCCCCAGTCGAACAGATAAATCGGCTGGTGCATTTTGCTCTCTGTCACTGCGACTCACTCCCGATCAAATCAGCTGAAGCTCTTTATTCAGACCAGCTGAAGCTTTGGCATCGCTTCCTGCAGGTGGGGAATCAGCTGTTGAATGCGGGACTGAGCGTCTTCCTCGCTCATCGCTTCCGGTGAGCCTACACCCCAGATGGGGGCAGGCCAGGCGGCGTCATCTTCCTGACGAACCACATGGTGCATGTGCAGTTGTGGGACGACATTGCCCAGGGCAGCGACATTCATTTTATGGCCGTGAAAAGCGGTCATCAGGGCTTCGGCCAGAATGCAGGATTCATCCATCAGGTGCTGACGATCCGGTTTGTCCAGCTGGTGGATCTCGGTAATGCCGCCAATGCGAGGGATCAGAATAAACCAGGGAAAGCGGCTGTCATTCATCATCACCAGGCGGCTCAGCGGAAAGTCAGCAACCGGGATGGTGTCCTGCTCAAGACGGGAGTGCAAGGTAAACATAGGGTGCTCCTGAAAACAGTAGGCCGTTATGAATATTGGATGAAAAGGCCAGTGATTTCAGAAGCATAGCAGAGATAAAACCGGCCCCAATAGCTCTTTTTTCAGTGGCGGGGCCTATGTCCCCTTGGGGACATTTAGCATTCTGAAACCGCTTCCTAGAATGGATGGCGATCCAAAGCAGACAAAAACAACATCAATTGAGGATCCCCCTATGGATAATGTTCAGACAGGCCGCCGCTTCCAATGGAAGTTGCGCCTACCATACGTATCGCTGATAACACTCTTGGTCGCTACGCTGCTGATCTATCAGTTTTACGGAAAAGAAGAAGATTTTGGCAGCCTGAGCCTGTTACCTACGGCTGTTGTACTGGTTATTTCTCTGATTACCCACCGCACCCTTGAGGCTCTTATTGTTGGAAGCCTGACCGGCTTTCTGATGATCTCACCTCAAACGGCGTTGCAGGATTTTTCAGCAACCGCCCTTGAGGTGATGCAGGACCCAACCACCGGCTGGATCTTTCTGGTCTGCGGCCTGTTTGGCAGCCTGATTGCATTGCTGCAATTCTCCGGAGGGACGCTGGCATTTAGTGATCTGGTCGGGCGCTATTGCCGCACCCGTCGCAAGGCACTGATATTTGGCTGGTTGCTTGGGATTCTGATCTTTATCGATGACTACCTCAACGCCCTGACCGTCAGTACCGCAATGCGCAAACTGACCGATAAGCTGAAGATCTCCCGTGAGATGTTGGCCTATCTGGTGGATTCAACGGCTGCACCGGTTTGTCTTCTGATTCCTTTCTCAACCTGGGTTATCTACTTGGCCGGTCTGCTGGAAAGCAACGGTTTGGCTGAAGCGGGTGGCGGTTTTAGTTTTTATCTGGAGCTGTTGCCCTATCTCTTTTACCCCTGGATTGCTGTGATTCTGGTGCCACTGGTGATCTCCGGCATTATTCCTCCTTTAGGTGCGATGAAGCAGGCCGAACAGAATTGCTCTGAACAGCCTGTAAACGATGAATCTGACACCCCGGATCACGTTAAACCCCGCATGATCAATTTTGTGCTGCCTATGCTCACTCTGATTTTGAGCACCTGGTACTTTGATATTGATGCATTGATGGGGATTGGCTGCGCGCTGATGGTGACGCTTGGCTTATACAGCATCCAGAGGATTGCTCCTTTTGCCCGTCTCTTTGATGAGCTGATGGCGGGGATTGAATCCATGCTGGTCCCTCTGGGGATTATTTTTATCGCCTTTATTCTGCAAGTGGTGAATGAAAAGCTAGGGTTGGCACCCTATCTGATTGAGTCGGTAACGCCCTATATGGATGCTCAATGGTTACCGGCACTGACCTTTTTGCTGTTGGCGGCACTGGCCTTCAGTACCGGTACCTTCTGGGGCGTTTATGCCATTGCACTGCCGATTGTAGTGCCGCTGGCTCAGTCACTTGAGGCCAGTATGCCTCTGACGTTGGGGGCTCTTATCTCGGCGGGAGCCTTTGGTAGTCACGCCTGCTTCTTTGGTGATGCCACTGTTATTTCCGCTAAAGGTTGCGGTATTACACCGATGCAACACGCGGTCACTCAGCTTCCTTATGTGCTTATTGCTGCTGTATTGAGCTTTTTGCTCTTTTTGTTCGCAGCCTGAAAATAAAAATCAGGAGAGTAAAACGATGAGAAAAACTGGATTTGCATACCATGAGATCTGCATGTGGCATGACCCGGGTCCTTGCTCGGTTTTTGATCAGGCAGGAGGGTTTATCCAGCCTTCAGTTGCGGCTGAAAACCCTGAAACCAAACGCAGGTTACGTAATTTGCTTGAGGTGAGTGGCCTGTTAAATGAGTTGGCTCCTGTTTCCGGTGAACCTGCGGCTCTGGAAGATCTGCAGCGATTCCATACTCCTGAGTACCTGCAGGGGCTGATGGAGGCGTCAGAAGCCGGTTTTGGTGATGGTGGTGAATATGCGCCTTTCCGCAAAGATGGTTTTGAGATCGCACGAAAGTCCGCAGGTCTGGCCATTGCCACCGTTGAAGCTGTGCTTCGGGGGGAGATTGATAATGGTTACTGCTTATCGCGTCCACCGGGGCATCACGCTGAGCGTGATCGTGGTCGTGGCTTTTGCCTGATCGGCAATATTCCGGTGGCGATTATGGCAGCACAGGCAAAAGGCTTGGTGAAGCGTGTGGCTGTTATTGACTGGGATGTGCATCATGGCAATGGCACTCAGCAAGCGTTCTACGATGATGGGGATGTACTGGCCATCTCTCTGCATCATGAAAATAATTACCCCAGTAATTCAGGTAGTGCTGAAGAGCGTGGCGAAGGAGAAGGTTTTGGTCTTAATCTGAATATTCCACTGCATGCCGGTTCCGGGATCGGGGCTTACGAGGCGACTCTGGAGCAGTTGGTTATTCCTGCGCTGGAAGCCTTTAAGCCGGAGCTGATTGTGGTTGCCTGTGGTTTTGATGCGGCAGCAATGGACCCGCTGGGATGTATGATCCTGAACAGTACCGCTTTTGCGACCATGACCCGGAGTCTGATGGAGGTTGCTGATCGTCTGTGTAGCGGTAAGTTAGTCATGGTTCATGAAGGGGGGTATTCTGAGGGGTATGTTCCTTTCTGTGGTCATGCGGTTATTGAAACACTGAGTGATAGCTCAATTCGGGTGCCAGATCCCCTTGCGGAAGATATTGCCGTTTGGGGGCAGCAGGATCTTCAGCCTCATCAGCAGGGATTGCTTGACCAACTCAAACCACTGATTAAGGATATCCGGTAACCCGCTGTTGTTTTAACCTTGTCATGCCGGAGAAGGCTGCCCGGCATGACGTATCGGATTTTTTGATATGCAAAAAATCAAGTTGGATGATCCGCTCCCCACTACTTTGGAGCCTCTGGCCGAATTGGTCAGAACCATGCGTAGCCCTCAGTTTTTGCCTTCTATAGGTAAAATGCTGGAACAGTATTTTTCCGGTATTCACTACGTGCTCTTTTTCTTTGATTGTGAAAGGCGACCTGTACTTTTACAGGACAACCTTAGTGAAGACCTGAAACAGAAGGTTCTTAAACCATACTGTGATCGTATGTACCTGCTGGACCCTTTCTATCGCTATTGGCTGGCCAATCAAAGGCCTGACTTTACAACACTTGATTCTGTGGCACCGCACGGTTTCCGCCAATCAGAATATTTCCAGGAATACTACGCGCCTCTTGGTTTATACGACGAAGCCATGTGTTTTTTCCAACTGACAGAAACACAATGCTTTGGCTTGTCCTTTGGTTTTTACAGTCATCGTCAGCGGGTAGAGCCTGAGCATTTGGGGCAACAGGTACGACTGCTTTTTCCTGTTCTGCAGGCGATGGTCGAGCAGTTCTGGCTAAGTAGTAACCTGAATCTGCAAAGTGATGACAACCCGGCTGAGCTTTATCTTCTGGATAATTTCGGTAAAGAGGTTCTCAGTAGTCGTGAGCAGGAGATCGCACGGCTTATCGTTCTGGGCTACTCTTCGAAAGGCATTGCAGACCGTTTAGGTATCGCGTTGGGTACGGTGAAAAACCACCGTAAACACCTGTATGCAAAGCTACAAATCAACAGTCAGGCAGAGCTGTTTAATCTGTTTCTGCTCTATCAGAATAAAGCGCACTGGGATAGTCAGGGTGGCCTGGAAGGGCCGGAATAAATCACGGGGTGTTTAACGGAAAGGCAGGTGCAGCCTTGCACCGCACCTGAGGTCAAGCCGGGCTTCATTCAGCTTATCGATCTCTTTAGCGATGATCTCGCCAGCTGATTCGAGAAACATGTCTTCATCTTCCGCGTCACGCAGAACGGCACTCATAACCTTCATGTTGGTCGCAAAGCCGCCGGTCATTTGGCGTTTCTTAAAATTGAAGGTTTTCAGAAGTTCGCCGTCGTCCATTACTTTTATCTGGAATCCCAGATAAGGATAGGCCAGAGAGTCTGTTGGTACTGGCGTTGCGTCAGCGACGAAACGACGATCATATTGAACGTCAACGTGTAGTGTATACATCTCTTCCTGTGAGGAGAGGGGTAGGGACAGAGATTAAAAATAGTCGCTCAGGTCACTTGTCTAAATTCGGCCGCGAGCAGCTTCACAATCAACAGGCAAGGAAATGCGCCATGCATGGCAAGGTCAAACCAGTCAATGGCAGCTTTCAGTTCACCATTAACCAGCATCCGCAGTTTTTCCACCAGATGTGGCTCCGGAAAGAAGGGGGCGAGGCCCAGTGTCAGTGAACCGATAATCAGAATGGCCCAGGGGAGGGAGTCGAGCCAGTTCAGCAGTGTGCTCATGGAGAAAACCTTTATATCGTAACAATGATATTAAATTAACAGTTTCTAATTTTGAGCTATGCTACTGGATTTTCGGGTGCCATCCCAGTAGTAGCGCCAGCTAATAAATAGCTAGCGCTGATTTTCCCGCAGAAATTCACGCCACTCTTCCAGCAGATACGCAAAGTCATCCAGTCCGCACTCTGCTTTAGCATCGGCTTCGTCAGCCTGAAGGTCCTGCTCTTCAAGTCTGGCGCGATCATAACCGCCTTCGCGGACTTCATGTTCAAGGCTTTCATCAAACAGCAGCCAGTTGGCAATGATGGCGCATTCGTCTGTGGTCAGAGTGATCTGAAACTCAGGGTCGCTGCCGATATATTCCCGTTTGTTGCCCTGCTTTATATCCGCAATAATTTCCAGCAGATCATCCAGTGCGCAGATCGACTGGCGCTCTTTAGCGTTGAACCAGCGTTCCAGAGCGGTTTGTTCGCCGTTAAGTTCAAGGCTGCACTGACCGTCACGGTCGCGGATAAAGTCAAATTCCATTAGCGGGTATTCTCTGAAAAGGGTGGCTTATACAAAAACTGAATCAGGCCGATCCATCCGGTTTCTTTTTCGTGCATAACAGCTATTCACGATGGGTATGAAGGATGAATCGGGCGCGATATTAGGCAAGCAATGGGCTTTCGGCAAGCGGATAAAGGCTGTTTAAGTGCTTCCGGAGATAAAAAATGATGTGGCCGAAAGAAAAACAACGTTTTTTTTGATGGGGAGGATTAGCGGAATAAGGCAAAATTATGGTGTTTTTGCACTTTAAAGGCGCTTGGCTAGGAAATTACGCTGTTTTAATGCGCGATTTTAGGGAGATTTTCAGGTGCTATACGGATCTTGTATGGCATCTTTCGTTATTCAAATTGGTAGTCCCCGAAGCATCAATTAGACTTTTTTCGATGACAGTTGTGTGAATTTGCTCACAACTAACGTTCAGAAGCACTTTCCGACTGAACGACGATCGCTAAAAAAAGATAATAACTAACGGGAATCCAAGATGAAAAAATCCGTATCCCTGCTGGCCGGTGCCATCTTAAGCCTTGGGCTTATGAGCGGCGCTAATGCAGCAACTTTGAAGATGGCATACGATGCTGACCCTGTGTCTCTTGATCCACACGAGCAGCTTTCCGGTGGCACACTACAGCTGTCCCATATGACGTTTGATCCTCTGGTTCGCTGGGACAAGAAGCTGGGCTTCGAAGCGCGTCTGGCAGAGAAGTGGGAGCGTGTCGATGATCTGACTATGCGTTTCCATCTGCGTAAGGGTGTAAAATTCCACTCCGGTAATACCTTCACCGCTAAAGACGTTGAGTTCACCTTCAACCGTCTGCGTGAATCTGCTGACTTTAAAGGCGTTTTCGCTCCTTTCTCCGAGCTGAAAGTGATCGATGACTACACCATCGAACTGAAAACTGAAAAGCCTTTCCCGCTGATTCTTAACAACCTGACTTACCTGTTCCCGATGGACAGCAAGTTCTATTCAGGTAATGACGCCAACGGTGAGCCTAAAGACAAGCTGGTTAAACACGGTAACACCTTCGCATCCCGTCAGCTGTCCGGTACTGGGCCTTACACCGTGACTTACCGCCAGCAAGGTGTAAAAGTTGAGTTCGATCGCAACGGCAACTACTGGGATACCCAGTCTCCTGGCAACGTTGATAAGATCGTGCTGACGCCGATTAAAGAAGCACCGACCCGTGTTGCCGCTCTGCTGTCCGGTGACATTGACTTTATCGCGCCGGTTCCGTCGACCGATCACAAACGCATCGAGTCCAATAAAAAAGTGGATCTGGTGACTATGGGCGGTACCCGTATCATCACCTTCCAGATGAACCAGGAACGTGTTGAAGCCTTTAAAGATGCCCGTGTACGTCAGGCTGTTGCTTATGCAATCAACCAGCAGGGTATCGTTAAGAAGATCATGCGTGGTTTCGCAACGCCTGCTGCACAGATGAGCCCTTGGGGTTATCTGGGTCACAACGAAGCGCTTAAGCCTCGTTACGATCTGAAGAAAGCGAAGCAGCTGATGAAAGAAGCGGGCTACGAAGACGGTTTCACCGTGACCATGATGGCGCCTAACAACCGTTATGTGAACGATGAGAAGATCGCTCAGGCGGTTGCGTCTATGCTGGCTAAGATCAAGATCACAGTGGATCTGAAAACCCTGCCTAAAGCACAGTACTGGGGTGAGTTCGACGCTCGCGCTGCAGACATGATGATGATCGGCTGGCACGCCGATACCGAAGATTCCAACAACTTCTTCGAGTTCCTGACGGCATGCCCTGATACTGAAACCGGTCTGGGTCAGTACAACAGCGGTAACTACTGCAACCCTGAAGCTGACAAGCTGATGAAGCAGGCAAACACCGAAACCAGTCCTAAGAAACGTGCACAGATGATGCAGAAAATCGAACAGATGCTGTACGACGATGCTGCGTTTATTCCTCTGCACTGGCAGAATCTGGCTTGGGCCGCTCGTAAGGGCGTGAATATTGAGCCTGTGCTGAACGTCATGAACTTCCCTTACCTGGGTGATCTGGTTATTGAAGAATAATCACGACACCTGAGATCACGGCTTATTAAGTCGATGTGAAGTTCGGCCGGTCTGGCCTCTCGCCCCCGAGAGTCAGGTCGGCTCTGTGTTCCCCGTTGAATACTCCCCCATGAAATAAAGAATAAAACGACGCAGGGACCCGCGACGTGATAAAGGCAGAACAACCATGATTGCTTTTTTTATAAAACGACTGGCTCAGGCGGTAGTAGTGATGTTCGTCATCAGTATTATCAGCTTTTCCATTCAGGATAATCTGGGCGACCCATTGCAAGAAATGGTCGGTCAATCGGTATCAGAAGCCGAACGTCAGCAGCTGCGTGACGAATTGGGCCTGAATGATCCCTTCTTTGTACAGTACGGCCGCTTTGTAAAAAATGCGCTGCAAGGTGATTTGGGCACCTCTTACTTCTTCAAAGAACCGGCACTGGATGTGATTCTGGGTAAACTCACGGCGACACTGGAGCTGGTATTTGGTGCGTCACTGATTATTGTTTTTCTATCGGTGCCGTTGGGTGTTTACTCTGCCATCAACCCTCAAAGCTGGTTCTCCAAGGCTGTTATGGGCTTCAGTATTATCGGTATTTCGGTACCGGTTTTCCTGACCGCTATCGGCCTGATCTACTTCTTCTCGATTGAGTTGGGCTGGATGCCTTCCTTCGGTCGCGGTGAAACCCGTGAGATGTTCTGGGGTTGGGAATCCGGCTTCTTTACCTGGGATGGTCTGGCGCACCTGGTGCTGCCGTGTATCTCTCTGGCTTCTATTATGCTGCCGCTGTTTATCCGTCTGATCCGTGCGGAGATGATGGAGATGCTGCAGTCCGAATACGTGAAATTTGCCTGGGCGAAGGGGCTTAACCCGCGCCGTATCTACTTTCTGCACGCGCTGAAAAACACCATGCTGCCGGTAATTACTGTTGGTGGTGTTCAGATCGGAACCATGGTGGCGTACACCATTCTGACCGAGACCGTCTTTCAATGGCCGGGAATGGGCTTTATGTTCCTGGAAGCGATCAACCGTGTGGATACTCCGCTGATTGTGGCTTACCTGATTGTGGTCGGTGCGATCTTTGTCATCACCAACACGATCGTCGATCTGATTTACGGTCTCGTGAATCCTACGGTGAATCTGGCGGGTAAGAAATAAGGCGGAATGACATGACAACTCAAAATCAAACACCAGTCAGCAAAATGCCTGCACCGGAGAAAGCTCCTTCAGCTTGGCAGCGTTTCAAAGAAACGCACGTTTGGCACAGCTTTATCAAAGACCGTGTGGCTCAGATCAGTCTGACCATCTTTATGGGTTACGTAATCATGGCGTTGTTTGCGCCTGCGATTGCACCTTTTGATCCGTATGATCCGACTCAGATCGACATTATGAACTCCGAGCTGCCTCCGAGCTGGGATGAAGAGATGGGCGACGAGCAGTTCTGGCTGGGTACCGATGCTCAGGGGCGTGACCTCTGGTCGACGATTCTGTACGGCACCCGTATCTCTCTGACTATCGGTATCTGCGCGGTACTCTTGCAGGCGACTATCGGTATCATCATTGGCCTGATTGCCGGTTACCGTGGTGGCCGCGTGGACAGCATCCTGATGCGTTTTGCTGATGTTCAGCTGTCCTTCTCCACCATGATGGTAGCGATTGTGGTGCTGGCGATTTTTCAGGCCAGTTTCGGCACCGAGCTGTATCAGGATCTGGCGATGGTGATGCTGATTCTGGTGATCGGTATTGCTGAATGGCCGCAGTACGCCCGTACCATTCGTGCATCAGTACTGGCGGAGAAAAAGAAAGAGTATGTGGATGCCGCCCGTGTGATGGGACTGGGGCAGATCCGTATTATGTTCCGTCATATTCTGCCAAACACCTTAAGCCCGATTCTGGTGATCTCCACCGTACAGGTGGCTAACGCGATCATCTCGGAAGCGTCTCTCTCCTTCCTGGGACTGGGTATGCCGGTCTCTCAGCCATCTCTAGGTTCTCTGATCTCCAGTGGCTTTGAATATATTTTCTCCGGTGCCTGGTGGATCACCGTGATTCCGGGGATTGTGCTGGTGGTACTGGTTCTGGTGATGAACCTGCTGGGCGACTGGCTGCGTGATGTACTCAACCCGAAACTGTATAAGGGGTAAGACGATGGCGTTATTAGAAGTTAAAAACCTTGAAGTCAGTTTCGGTCTGCGCAGCGGCGATGTAAAAGCGCTGCGCAACATCAACTTCACGCTGGATCGCGGCGAGCGTCTGGGCCTTGTGGGTGAATCCGGTGCCGGTAAATCCGTGTTGGGTTTCTCCATTCTGAACCTGATCTCCAAGCCGGGCCGTATCTCAGACGGACAGATTCTGTTTGAAGGTAAAGATCTGGCGGATATGTCAGCGGAAGAGCTGCGTAATGTTCGTGGTAACCGCATCTCGATGATCTTTCAGGATCCGATGATGACGCTGAATCCGGTACTGACCATCGGTCAGCAGATGATCGAATGTCTGCAGGCACACCGCAAAATCAGCAAAGAAGATGCCCGCACCATTGCGATTCAGAAACTGCAGCAGGTGCAGATTCCGTCACCGGAAACCCGTATCGATCAGTACCCGCACGAGCTGTCCGGTGGTATGCGCCAGCGTGTGGTGATCGCCGTAGGTCTGCTGATGGACCCTGATATCATCATCGCTGATGAACCAACCACAGCACTGGACGTAACCATTCAGGCGGAAATCATGGAGCTGATGGTTGAGCTGTGTGAACGCAACAACGTCGCCCTGATTCTGATCACCCATGATCTGGGTGTGGTCTCTCAGGTAACTCAGAAAGCGATCGTGATGTACGCCGGTCGTATTATTGAGCAGGGCCCGACCCGCGAGATTATCAACGATGCTCAGCACCCTTATACCCAGGGCCTGATGAACGCATTGCCGCAGATGGCGATTCCGGGTCAGCGTCTGAATCAGATTCGTGGTTCGATGCCATCCCTGCAGAAAATCCCAACCGGTTGTGCCTTCAACCCGCGTTGCGACTATGTTCGCGATGCCTGTACCCAACAGTTGCCGGGCTTTACTGTTTCCGGCAACTGTCAGGTGGCCTGCCATATGGTGGCCGAGATGAAGCAAGCGGAACAGGCATCTGAGGGCGTATAACATGACCGATAGCAAAATTACTGAACAGGCGGATCAGCAGCCTGAATCTTTGGTACAGATCCGAGGTTTGTACAAAAAATTTAATATCTCCGGCGACTTTCTGGATCAGCTGAAATTTAAAGGCGGCAAGATTGTCCGTGAACAGGAGTTTGTCCATGCCATTAATGGCGTGAATCTTGATGTACACAAGGGTGAAGCCCTATGCGTGGTTGGGGAATCCGGTTGCGGTAAATCTACCGTGGCCCGGACTGTGATGGGGCTTTTGACGCCGTCTCGGGGCAGCATCAGCTACCGTGGTGAGCGGATTGATGATCTGGATGACAAGCAGCTTCTGCCGTACCGCAAGAAGATGCAGATGATCTTCCAGAACCCGTACGCATCGCTTAACCCGCGTATGACCATCGCCCAGACACTGGAAGAGCCGGTGCGTCTGCACAACCCTGACTGGTCTGCCCAGCAGGTGCGTGACAAGGTGCATGAGGTGATGTTCTCTGTGGGTATCGACCCAAGCTGGGGCGAGCGTTTTGCCCACGAGTTCTCCGGTGGTCAGCGTCAGCGTATCAGTATCGCCCGCGCTCTGGCGGTTGATCCTGAGTTTATCGTGGCGGATGAGCCAATCTCAGCGCTGGACGTATCGATTCAGGCGCAGGTACTGAACCTGCTGATGGATGCGCAGGAAAAACGTAACCTGACCTATCTGTTTATTACCCACGACCTGGCGGTTGTTGAACACTTCGGCACCCGCGTGGCGGTGATGTATCTGGGTTCTCTGTGTGAACTGGCTTCGACCAAAACCCTGTTTGCCAAGCCGCGCCACCCGTACACTCAGGCGCTGATGTCTGCGATTCCGCGTCTGGAAGATGATCGCCCGCCGCATATCAAGCTGCAGGGTGAAGTACCAACACCGGTGAACCTGCCGAGTGGGTGTGTCTTCCACGGTCGTTGTCCGTATGCGAACGAACGCTGTAAGAAAGAGATTCCACAGCTGATCACCACCGATGAAGGCGGTCAGGTGGCCTGTCACGGTGTTGAGGAAGGTCGTCTGTAAGCGATCAGGGAGAAGATAATGAGTTTAACGATTCCGTCCGCAATCAAGATCAGCAGTCAGTTTGATGCCGGTAATATCGAGGTGCTGGATCTGGCACGTCCGCAGGATATTCAGCTGAGTATCCGTAAAGACAACCAGTCAGACTTTTTCCAGTGGTTCCATTTTCGTGTTCAGGGTGCTGAGAATCAGCCCCTGAATCTGCGTATCGTTAATGCAGGTCAGGCCGCTTATGTCGATGGCTGGCCTGATTACCGCGCTGTGGCTTCCTGCGACCGCGAAACCTGGTTCCGTGTGGACACCACCTATGAAGCCGACACCGGTGAACTGGTCATTCAACACACGCCTGCGCAGAACAGCATCTACTTTGCGTATTTTGCCCCTTACAGCTGGGAGCAGCATCTGGATCTGATCGCTCAGGCGCAGCAATCGGCCCTGTGTGAAGTCCATGATATCGGCACCACGCTGGATGGTCATGATCTGAACCTGCTGAAAATCAGTAAGGCTTCAGACGCGACCAGAGCAAAGAAACAGATCTGGGTGACGGCTCGTCAGCATCCCGGTGAAAGCATGGCCGAATGGTGTGCCGAGGGCTTTATCGCCCGACTGCTGGATGAAGATGATGCGCTGGCGCAATCGTTGCTGGAACAGGCTGATTTTTATGTTGTGCCGAATATGAATCCCGATGGTTCTATTCGCGGTCACCTGCGTACTAACGCCTGCGGTGCTAACCTTAACCGTGAGTGGGAAACCCCTACGGCTGAGCGCAGCCCTGAAGTGCTGGCGGTACGAACCCTGATGCAGCAAAGCGGTGTGGATCTGTTTCTGGATCTGCACGGTGATGAGGCGTTACCTTGCAACTTTATCGCCGGTCAGGAAGGTGCCCCTCATCTGGCGGCAAGCGTGCTGGAACAGGAAAACCGCTTTAAGCAGCATCTGGCGCAGATCAATCCGGACTTTCAGACGGAGCGCGGCTATCCGCCCGGCAAATTTGGCCCGGAGACGTTTACCATCGCCGCCTTCTGGGTCGGTCGGGAGTTTAACTGCCCGTCCATGACTCTGGAGATGCCTTTCAAGGATTATGACAACCGCCCGGATGCGGACTTCGGCTGGTCACCGGAACGCTCCATCAAACTGGGTGAATCCATGCTCTATCCGATTCACCAGTGGCTGCAAACTGATCTGTAAGCCCCGGATGGTTGTTTTGATAACCGGTCTGATCATGCAGGGGACGCTCCCCGAAATGGTCAAGCCGGTTTATTCGTTTAAGGTACGCTATGGAAGTTAGATGGCTTGATGACTTTATCGCTTTGGCACGCACCCGACATTTTTCCCGGGCAGCGGACGAGCGAAACGTCACCCAACCCACCCTCAGTCGCCGTATTAAACTGTTAGAGGAAGAGATGGGCACGACCCTGATCGACCGTAACAGTCTTCCGTTGTCTCTGACTGCGGCCGGTGAAGTGTTTCTGGCGGGCGCAGAACAGATGTCCCGTATCGCCCGTGAAACCAAGGTGCGCTGTAACGAGATCCGGGAGCAGCAGAGCAACCGCCTGACCTTTGCCACCACCCAGACCTTATATCTGACCCTCTATCACTCGGTGCTGATGCCTTTCTCGCAGCAGCATAATCTGCCGGTTGATCTGAACCTGAAATCCACCTCCTGGGTCGGCGCTGACTTTGTGAATGCCCTGTCTCAGGGAGAGTGCGATCTGGTGCTCTGCTTCTGGCACCCCACCATGAAGGTGGCGCGTGATCTGGATGATGAACGCTTTGAAAGCCTGACCGTTGCCCGTGAAAAACTGGTGCCGGTGACCGCCAATGATGAAGATGGCCGCCCGATGCACTATCTGCCGGGGCAGAAGAGCAAACCGCTGCCCTATATCGGTTACTACGAGAACTCCTTTATGCGTTCGGTGCTGGATCACTTTGTTCAGCAGCAACCGGAACCACCCCGGCTGGTGACCATGAATGAGAATGTTCATTCCGTGAGCGTTAAGGCGATGATCAAAGAAGGTTTTGGCTTTGGTTGGGTGCCTAAACGGCTGGTTAAAAGCAGTCTGGAACATGGCAGCCTGAGTCTGGCGGGCGGTGAGGAGTGGCATGTGCCCTTAGAGGTGCGTCTGTACCGTAACCGTCAGAATGTTCAGCCGAATATCAAACAGCTCTGGACACTGCTTGAAGAAGCGCTGGCCAGCCAGACCCTGAAGGTCTGACTGCGCATCGGCACCCGCTTTGACTCTGATGATCTGCGTTTCATTTTCAATGTTACAACCTGCTTGCGGGCAGGTTCGTTAAAAAGGTTTTGTTATGTCTGCACTTTATTTTGCTCATCTGTCCCAACTGCAGTCCCGTATTGAACCCCTGCTGCAGACGCACCAGTTTGATCAGCTGCTGATCGGTTCCGGCAGTCTGCACAAGCATTTTCTGGATGATACCCGTTACCCGTTCCGCCCGAATCCTCACTTTGTTCACTGGTCTACGTTTCTGACTCAGCACCCGGATTGCTGGTTGCTGGTACGTCCTGGACTTAAGCCACTGATGTTCTACTATACGCCGAAAGACTTCTGGCACCTGACCCCAGACCTGCCGTCAGCAGACTGGGCGCTAGGCTTTGAGTGGATCGCCTATGATGATCCGGCGGTTATGCTGGCTACCGTCGGTCAGGCGCGCACAGCTCTGATCAGCGAACAGGATCTGGCCGTTGATAACCTGATCCACAATCCCGAGGCTCTGATTCACGGTATTAACTTTGGCCGAGCCATCAAGACAGAGTGGGAGCTGCACTGCCTGCGGGAAGCTAACTATCTGGCGGTTAAAGGCCATCGTGCGGCTCAGCGTGGTTTTGAGTCCGGTCTGAGCGAATACGCGATTCATCAGGCTTACCTGAGTGCCATTTCCCATAACGAGCGCGATATGCCCTACGACAATATTGTCGGCCTGAATGAGCATGCCGCTGTGCTGCATTACCAGTTCCAGCAGCGTTCCGCTCCCGGTGAGCACCGCACCCTGCTGATTGATGCCGGTGCCAGCTTTAATGGCTACGCAGCGGATATCACCCGTACCTTTACTCAGGAAGGCACCCTGTTCTCTGATCTGGTAAAAGGTCTGGATGATCTGCAGCTGCAACTGTGTCACCAGATCAGCGCCGGTAGCGACTTTGTGGCGCTGCACGAGCAGATGCATCTGATGATTGCCGATCTGCTGAACCGTTTTGGCATTGTGCATGCGAATCCGGAAGAGCAGCTGGAGCAGGGGATTACCCGCACCTTCTATCCTCACGGGCTGGGTCATCTTTTGGGGCTGCAGGTGCATGATGTGGGTGGCTGGCAGCAGGATGCGGCAGGCACCATGAAAGAGCCACCCGCTGAGCATCCTTTCCTGCGTCTGACCCGCAAGCTGGAAGCCGGTTACGTGATCACCGTAGAGCCGGGGGTTTACTTTATCCCGCAACTGCTGGAAGAGCTGAAAGCGTCTAAGGCGTCCGATCAGATCAACTGGGCGATGGTTGAGAAGCTGCTGCCTTACGGTGGTATCCGCATCGAAGACAACCTGTGTGTCACAGCAGATGGTCGTGAAAATTACACCCGTGATGGTTTTGACCGTTTGATGTGATTTCCGCCTAAGCGCCATCTGAAAATCCCGCTGCGTTTTTAGCATCGGGATTTTCAGTGTGAGCCATAGGGGCGCGTGTCATATTTTTCTTATTTTAAAAATCCCAGCCTTTCTTTTTTAATAAGCTTATCTTTCTAATCTGTCTCCTTAATTTTTGCGGATTAACCTGTCTGTACCGCGTTTTAAACCGGTTTAATCTTTTTATAGAGTAAAAACGTCAAATGATAGTGGGTTTTATTTATGACGTTTGCATAAAATGCGTCACAAATATATGAATGAATTTATTTCAATTAGCAGTATTATCTTAAATAAGAGTGGGTAGAATTCCCCTTTGCTTAGGGGGATAGTTTTATCCGCAGGCAAGCCGGGTAGTGAGAGATAATTATGCTGAATAACCTATCAATGACTAAGAAACTGATGGCGGCTCTGGTGCCCGTTATTATTTTGGTTTTTATGATCATCACCCTGTTGCTTCGCAATGAAGTGACAGAAACCAGCACCCGTGAAGCGATCAAGTCAGCGCACCTTTTGGCGGAGACACAGGGTCAGAAGATTCTGGCTTCTATTAATCAGGAGTTGCAGCAGCTAAAAGGTCTGGCGACTGTTGCTAAAATGCGGACCGAAGTTGCTCCGGAAGCACGCCGGGATTATTTCAATAATCTTTTAAAGCAGTATCTGGCAGATCGCCCGAAAATTATTGGTAGTTGGACGCTTTGGGAACCCAACGCATTTGATGGTCTTGATGCCCGCTATCAGAATACAAACAGTCATGATGCAACCGGGCGTTATATTCCTTACTGGTACCGGGATGGTCAGGGCAATAGTGGCGTTGAAGCTCTGGTTGATTATATGACCCCCGGGGCAGGCGATTACTATCAGCTTGCAAAAGCCAGTAAGAAAGCGACTGTTCTCGACCCATATTTCTATGAGATTGCCGGTAAAGCTGAGTTGATTACTTCTATTGTGGTGCCTGTTATAGAGCAGGGGCGCTTTGTAGGGGTTGTTGGTGTTGATGTCCTTGTCGGTAATATTCAGGAAGCAGTCTCCCAACTTAAGCCCTATGAAACAGGCGTAGCGGCTTTGTTTACCCAGAACGGTTCAATTGTGGCGCATCCGGATGCTGAACGTCTGGGCAAAAATGCCGCCGACACTGAGCAGGATATTTCCGGTGATCAGCTACCTAAACTGCTGAACTCTATCCGTACCGGTGAAGAATTTCATGTGATTACCAAAACCCCTCTTTTTGACGGGGGAACCTTAATTCTGAATAACCGCATTGATCTGCCGGAAACCGGTTATCACTGGAATATGGCGATGGGGTTGCCGATGAGCAAGGTGACAGAAGAGGCCGATGCTCTGGTCACAACCCTGATTGTTATTTCTCTGATTGCACTGTTGGTTTTGGTTGCCGTGATCACTGTTATTTCAAAGAGCATCGCGAGTCCTCTACGCCACTTGTCCCGGGCGCTGGACGATATTGCTAATGGTGATGGCGATCTGACCCGGCGTTTACCGGTTAATGGCAAGGATGAAGTGGCTCAATTGAGTTTGGCTTTTAATACCTTCTCCGAGCGAATCCGGGTGCTGGTTGCAGATATTGCCAATCGTAGTCAGCTGATGGCGAGTGTTTCTACTCAGCTGGAGCAGCACAGTCAGGAATCCCGCAACGGTTCGGAATCCCAGAGCCGGGAGGTAGAGAGTGTGGCCTCTGCAATGAACGAGATGAATGCGACCGTTGCTGAGGTTGCCAGCAGTGCCCAGTTGGCTTCGGATTCAGCCCAGAAAGGCAATCAGGAGGTCTCTGATGGTCTGGCATTGGTCGATACGGTTGTCAGTAGTATTCAGCTGCAGGCAGAAGATATCCGTAGTGCAGCGGATGCCATAGCGGAGCTGGAAGAGGGGAGTCAGGAAATTGGGGCAGTAATCCACGTGATTCGTGAAATTGCAGATCAGACCAACCTCTTGGCACTTAATGCTGCGATTGAGGCGGCCCGTGCCGGTGAGCATGGTCGCGGATTTGCGGTGGTTGCTGATGAAGTGAGAACACTGGCGACCCGAACTCACAGCTCTACTCAGGAGATTGAAGATACTATCGCGAAATTGCAGCTGCAGACTGGTCGCGCTGTTGAGAAAATGAGCAAAGGTCAGGCCCGTTCTGCTGAAAGTGTCGAGAATGTCGAGAAAGCTCGTCAGGCTCTGATGCAGATTGCTGGTGAGATGAAGCAGATAACCGGCATGAATATGCAGATCGCTTCCGCAACTGAGGAGCAATCAGCAACCACTGAAGAGTTATTGAGAAATGTTCAGCTGATTAATGATATTGCTGAAGGTGCTCTCCAGGGGGCTCAGGAAACCGCCAGCAGCAGCCAGCAGATCAGGGAAGTTGCAGAGCACCTTAATCAGACGGTGCAGAGCTTTAAGTACTGATCTTTTTGTTAAGGTTGTAAGAAAGGGAGTAGCGGTTAACGCTACTCCCTTTTTTTGTTTTTGACGGTCTTGGTTTTAGTCAGGGGGTAGTCAACGGGATACAGGATCGGCAGAATGACGCATTAGTATACTGCCGCTTAGTGGCAACATTTACTCAGTGACCGCTGAAACTACAAGGACTTTATGATGCCGAACAGCCCATGTCGTAACACCCGAAACTCGATTCTGTCTTTGCTGCTGGTTCTCTTAGTAGCCTTTTCAATGCCTTCTTTAGCCGCTCCATCCGGTCAGTCTGTACGCTCTCTGTTAGAGCTTTCCGGAATCTCTAAACAGATTGCTGAATTTCCCGGTGCTATGAAGCAGGGGTTTGCTCAGGCAAGTCAGCAAGGTCAGATTCCAGCGGATCTGGCTTCGCAGCTTCAGCAGCAGATTGATGTTAGTTTGAACGATCAACGGATGCTGGCAGGGATTGAGAAATCGGTTCAGCAAAAGATGACCGAAGAGGAGGTTAACAAACTCCTGAGTTGGTACCGTTCAGAGACAGGGCGCTTGATTACGGCCGAAGAGGAAAAAGCCTCTGAACCAGCAGCACAACAAGAGATGATGTCTCAGGCGCGCCAGCTGATGCAGGATACGCCTCGGGTGAAAATGGCTCAGCGTATCAATCAGGCTGCTGGTGTGACCGATATTACGGTAGAGATGCAGAAACAGGTATCTGTGGCAATTTTTGCCAGCCTAAGCCGTGCTATGCAGCCTGAGCAGGAGCCTGATCTTGCAGGCTTTAAAAGCCAGCTTAATCAGGTTGAACCTCAGCTGCGCCAGCAGATGGACCAGATCGTAACGTTGGCATTGGTTTACACCTATCGCAATCTGCAACCCGAAACCATTCAGGCCTACGAGAACTTCCTGATTCAACCTGCTACGAAGAAGTTTAACCGCACTGTCATGATGAGTATCAGCGAGAGTATTGAGAAAGTTGTGCTGCAGTGGGCGGCGAATATGACCGTGGCAACGCGCTGATTTTCTATTAACAGAACCTCTGATGAAATGGCTCCTAGATAAAACTTAGGTGCCATTTTTTCCTCTAATTCTCCAATCTCACCAGCGGTTGGCGTTTAAACCAGCTTTGCTGCCACTGCCCGATCAGAAAACCCACCAGAATCAGTGCACATGCCAATAGCTTGGTGTTGTCGATCACTTCGCCGTGAAAGATCATGCTGCCAAGAAGGCCAAACACCGGGGTCAGCATCGTCAGCGGTGCTACCGTGGAAAGCGGGTATTGGGTAATCAGGCGATTCCACAGCCAATAGCCTAAAAGAGTGGTCGGGTAGGCCTGAAACAGAATTGAAAACCAGACGCTGCCATTCATCTGCTCTGGCAGGGCGATAAACACCTCCGGCCCGTAAGTGATCAGTGCCAGAGTCGCCAGCGGCAAAGGTGCAAACAGCATCCCCCAGACGCTGAAGGCAAACACCTGCTGAGTATTGGCCAGTTTTACGATCAGGCCGATCACCGCCCAGCTGAGTGCGCCGATCAGAATCAGCATCAGTCCCGCCAAAGGCACAGAGCCATCTTCAAGGCTCAGACTGACCACAGCGCCCAGCAGAATCAAACCTGCCCCAAGGGTCTGCCGGGGCGAGATCTTCTCTTTCAGCACCAGCCAGCCGATTAAGAGACTCGCAATCAGGCTCAGATCCATCAGTACCCCTGCCATACCGGCACTCACGCCCAGGGTAATCGCTGAGGTCATCATGCCCCAGACACCCACGCCAAAGGTAATGCCGTAACCCATCAGATAGCGCAGCTTCACCTGCGGACGTTTGATAAAGAAGATCACTGGCAGCACGGCAAAGGTGAAGCGCAGGGTGGTCAGCAGAATCGGGTTGATCTGATCCGCCCCCAGCTTAATCACGGAAAAGTTAAACCCCCATAAACACATAATGCTTAAACCCATTAGCAGGTCTTTCAGGCGCATTGTTTTGTCCTCCGATGAATAGAAATGTTCGCTCTTGAGGGACTAGTCTCGGGTTTTACTAAAAAAGATAACAGAAGCAATTTTTAAAAATAAAAAGTATACAGTTGCCTGCGGTAGCGCTAATCTGACATAACAGATCAGTATTGGGCGAGGGTCAAAAGTGCGCTATCAGGGGATTGCTGAACAGATTATTGATGATATCCAGGCAGATAAGCTCGCCCACGGCAGCCGTATGCCCTCGCTACGAAAGTTGGCGCAGCAGTTTAATGTCAGTATGACCACGGCGATCAACACCTATCATCATCTGGAAGAACTGGGTTGGATTATCGCCAAGCCCCAGTCCGGTTTTTATGTCTCCCGTCCTTTGCTGGCCAGCAAAACGCCTGAGCTGCCTCAGTTTCGCAGCCAACTGAAAAGCATCTCTTTTCAGGAATCCGGTATTAACTATCAACCCGGCATTTATGAACCGGGCCCGCTGGGGATCTCTCAGTTAGCACCGGATCTGATGCCGACTGAAGCCCTGCAGCGCAGTCTGAAACGTGGGCTCAAGCGTCTGTCGTCCCAGCTGCATGCTTATCCTGACCGACAGGGAGACCCGGCGCTGCGTCTAGCGCTGGAAGAACATTTTTCTGCCTATGGTTTTCCGTTGTCTGCCAAAGATCTGGTGATCACCAGTGGCTGTATCGATGCGGTGCGAATCGCGCTGGAAACCGTATCTGATCCCGGTGATGCCATCGCCATCAGCTCACCTTGTTTCAGCGGTCTGCTGGAACTGTTGGCAGGGCTGAATCGTAAGGTGGTGGAGATTCCTTCCACTCCGGACGGTATCGATCTGGATCAGTTTGAGGCGCTGCTTAAAGCGAAAACCGTCAAAGCAGGGCTGTTCAGTACCTCGCATATGAATCCCCAGGGTATCAGCATGACCGCGGATCAGAAGCAGCGGTTGGCGGAGCTGGCGAATCGCTATCAGACCCCGGTGATTGAAGACGATATCTATATCGAGCTGGGACAGAGCAAAACCCTGCCTTTACCGGCGAAATACTGGGACAAAGGCGGTTATCTGCTCTGGTGCGGTTCGGTATCGAAAACTCTGAGTGCCGGTTTTCGGGTTGGCTGGTGTCTGCCGGGACGCTTTTTTACCGCCTACGAGCGTCGTCATGGGATTAATCACTTTGGCGTCAGCACACCGGTACAGGCAGGGTTGGCGGACTTTATTAATACCGGCCAGTACCACAGCCACCTGAATCGTATCCGGACTCAGCTCCGACAGAATCTGAAAACGTATCGGCAATATTTGCTGGACCATCTGCCCGATGGCTGTGCGATCAGCCAGCCCACCGGTGGCATGGTGCTCTGGTTGCAGATTCCGGGGCTGAACAGTCAACAGCTCTGGCAAGAAGCGATAGCCGAAGAGCTGGATCTGCGTATCGGTCCGGCCTTTACCACGCTGGAGCTTTATCAGGACTATGTGCGCATCAATACCGGCTGGCCGCTGGATGAGAAAATTGAGGTTATACTGGCACGTTTTGTCGAACTGGTGAAAAAGCAGTTAGTTGATAAGCGTTTATTTGATAAGCAGATTGCGGGGCAGTCTGATGAACAGGTGCCGCTAACCGCATGCGGCAGGGCATGATATTCTTGGTAGTAGCTTTATAACCCCTTATTCCTGTTGAGGTTTTCTATGGATATTCATCGCATTAATCCCTGCAAGCGTTGGTCCGACGCGACGGTTTATAACGGTATTGCAAACTTTGTTGAAGTGCCGGAAGCAGACCTGACTGCAGATATCAAAGGTCAGGTGGCGCAGATTTTTGAGCAAGCAGAGGCCTCTTTGGCAACGGTTGATAGTGACAAAAGCCGGATTCTGTCGGTTACGATCTACATTACTGATTTTGCCAATCTGGCTGCGCTGAATGAAGTATGGGATGAATGGTTCCCGGAGAACTGTGCTCCAAGTCGTGCCTGTGTAAAAGCGGAGCTGGCTGATCCGGGTTATCTGGTGGAGATGGCGTTTACCGCAGCAGCTGGCGAGAAGTTTCTCTGATCGAAAGCGATTGTAAGCACTATATAGCTCTGCAAATAAAAAAACGGGATGGCCGAAAAGGCATCCCGTTTTTTTGTGCTGATCACTGTGTTGCCTGATTTCCGAAGCAGAGATCTACGGAGCCAGCATCAGATAATCCATCGGTAGATACTTCACCCAGTCGCCTTCGCGCACCTTCTGCCCCGGTTCAACAATCGCCAATGCATCTGCCCACTGGCATGAGGTTAGTACGCCGGAGTTTTGGGATGGCGCAAGTTCTACCCGCATCGGCTGGCTGGGCAGATCCCCCGGACGCAGGCGAACCCGGCGCACCCGCAGGTATTCGCGGCGTTCCCCTGCATCGATATTGAATTCCGCTTCTGCATAGCGGTAAACCGGAGCAGGCACTTCACCACGACCCTGCAGTATGCCTAAAGCAGGGCGCACGACCACAAGACAGGTCAGCAGTGAGGAAACCGGATTGCCCGGCAACCCGATAAAAGGATTTTTTCCCTTTGCTGTATCGATCTGACCAAACGCCAGCGGTTTACCGGGCTTCATCGCCATACGCCATAGGTTGAGCGTGCCCTGCTGCTCGATAGCAGGTTTGACGTGATCCTCTTCACCCACAGAAACACCGCCGCTGCTGATCACCAGATCCGCTTTGCAGGCCGCTTCCTGTAGGGCATTAACAGTCGCTTCACGATTATCAGGAATGATGCCGCAATCGATCACATCACAGCCGAGATTGGCCAGAAGTGACAGCAGCATATAGCGGTTGGAGTTAAAAATCTGACCGGCCTGAAGAGGAGAGCCCGGTTCAACCAGCTCGTCACCGGTACTGAGTAGAGCGACCTTTGGCTTTTTGTAGACCACAACTTCCGCCTGACCGACGGAGGCGACCAGGCCCAGCGCTACAGCATCCAGACGGCTGCCTGCGCTTAAAAGAGCGTGGCCCTTTTTAATATCCTGTCCTGCTCTGCGGACAAAATCCCCCTGATGGGGTGCGTCGATATGGGTGTGGAAACTGACCCTATCGCCATCAACTTTGACTTTTTCCTGCATCACGATGGTATCGGCACCCGGGGGTAAAGGTGCACCGGTGAATATGCGGGCACAGGTGCCCGGCTCGAGAGGCTTAGGTTGCTGGCCGGCAGGAATTCGCTGGCTGATGCGCAGCGGGCTTTTTTTCAGATCCTGAATATTCAGGGCGTAACCGTCCATGGCGCTGTTGTCCATGCCGGGTACGTTAACTTTGGAAACCACGGGTTCTGCCAGCACACAGCCCAGTGCCTGAGAAAGCGGCTTTACTTCTGTAGCAACCGGTTGGATCTCCGCGCAGATGCGGCTTATCGCTTCATCCACCGGCATCAGGCCGGGTTGATCGCAGGCGTCTTTTCTCGATTTAAGCAACATAACTTCCGATTTCCGTTGTCTTGGGCTGTGAGGTCATTTTAAAACTTTGAGGGCTAAGATAGCACAAACCGGTCTCTGCCTAATTGTTAACGACTCAATTGATAACGACTTAAGGGTAGAGACCATTTAAGCAGAGGCCGGTTTAATGCTGCACATAATTAAACGTGCTGAGCGTTGCCTTTGGTCAGCAGCGCCACGTAGTTGCAAGGACGGTGACGGCTGTCCAGCTGATCCTGAATCACCTTGTACCAACCGGTACGGCAGGCACCGGTAGAACCCGGCAGACAGAAGATCAGCGTGTTGTTAGCAAGGCCGCCCAAAGCACGGGACTGAATGGTAGAGGTTTTGATCTCTTCGTAAGACAGCATGCGGAAAACTTCACCAAAACCATCGATCACCTTATCCAGCAGAGGAGCAACTGCTTCCGGTGTGCTGTCGCGACCTGAGAAACCGGTACCGCCGGTGCTGATGATGCAGTGGATGTTCTCGTCGGCAATCCAGTTGGAGATGGTCGCACGCAGCTTGTACACATCATCCGGCACGATAGCGCGGTCGCCCAGTTTGTGGCCGGCGTCTTCCAGGCATTTGATCAGGGTATCGCCGCTTTTGTCGGTTTCCAGTGTTCGGGTATCCGAAACGGTAAGAACTGCAATATTCAGAGGAACTTCAACAGGTTCTGCGGGTTTGTTATCCATAATTTGTGACATGGGATTACCTTATTCGTCTGATGACTTAAGAGATAAATAGTCTGGTGCTGTTTGCTCAGATGTTTAAATAAAACTGATCAGATAAAAGCACAGCCTGTGCCATAGCGTCAGGGAAAAAAGCCGGAAATGCTCTGTTATCTTCCAAAAAGCCCCGTTCAGTAAACTGAACGGGGCTTTATATGGATTAAACCTGGATTCTGTTCCGGTTAAGAATCGGTATCATGAATCAGATTACGGTTGAGTCGTTGGTGTAGCCAGGCCAGAGCCAGTAGTACCAAGCCAAGCCCCATAAAGGAGGCTACGCGCCAGAGCCCGGTCAGATCCGACATATCGATCAGGAAGAGCTTCGCTACAACCACCAGTAGAAGCCCCATTCCCGCCTTATAGAGCGAGGTTTTCTGCAGCCAGCTGCCCAGCAGCAGAGCCGCGGACGCCATCAGCAACCAGACGACAGAATAGGTGTATAGCTCACCGTTTGAGGTTCCGTGACGCAGAACTATATCCCCGGCCTGACCAATATCCCCCGCCTGCCAGAGATGACGTATCTCCATAGAAACAAACAGCAGCAGATTGGCACCGGCAAACATAATAGCGTAACGGGCGAAACGGGTTGGCAGTAAACGCCAGAGCGCAATACCGATTAGCGTGGGTACACCGTAACTCAGCAGCAGCAGGTTAAATATTGGCGTTGCACCAAATGTAACCTCATAGCTCCACAGCGGATTGCCGTCCAGTAGGACGAAAACACCATAGTTGATCGCTGCAGCAGCCACATGAACCGTTGCCAGAACCTCATAAAAGCGCTTCAGGTGTTCACTGATTTGGGCCCGGTATAAGTAAACCGCTGCGGCACCGCCCCAGATCAGAGTATTGATACTGGCTTCAAGGAAGCTGTACTCGGAAACAAAAATATCACCATCGTAGAGCCAGTAACGCAACTCTGCGGCAATGGTCAGAATCAGCAGGTGAGCGGTTGCTCCCTGCAACCAGGCGCGCATCTTCAGATCGGATTGCATCAACCAAGCGGCAAGGGCTGCGAACAGGGTGGAGCCACCGTAGGTCCAGAGCGACCAGTGGTTGCCGTTGTCGTACGTCAGTAGCCAGGGGTTCAGTGTCAGGCGCAGTACAACCACCGTTAGCACGGCACGGATAACCAAGGGCATATAGGTCAGCTGATAGCGGCGTTGCAGCCATGACAGGCTCACCAGCTGGGCGGCCAGTGCGACGGTCAGAGTGGCATCCGCCAGCCAGATCACGGCCAAAAGTGCCAGGCTCATATGGGCGGAAGCCGTAATGACCACCTTGAAGGTATCGCTGTAGACGTTTTCAGACCTGCCAAGCGCCCAGCGCATCAGCATCAGATAAGCAATACTGACGGCCACTGCCACAGAACCCCAGGTCCACTCCTCGGTGAAGCTGTTCAGGGCGTAATACGCTGCGGTCAGTAGGGCTATCGGTGTCAGTGCGCCGAGCGCCGCCCAGTAAGCCGGCAACGGATAACGCTGACGGATCAGCCAGACAGCCGTGCCGCTAAAGAGCAGACTGATGAGAATAAAGCGAACGATAAGGCCGTATTGAATGTCATAGCCGACCTGTTCAAGCACGATCTGATCATAGACTTCGGTCAGCAGAGGAAGTAGTGCCGCAACCAGAGTCGACATCAATGCAAGCACAGGTAATAACGTAAAGAGTGGGCGGCGGGCCGCCACCAGAATCAGGAGTGCCGGAAGCAGCAACAGGCTGATCGGGCTGGCGTCATCAACTCCTTCAATCAGCAGACTCCAGGCTTGTGCCAGAGTGACTATTAATAGCAGGACTCCCTGGAACCAGCCCGTACTTTTTCTTAGATCATCGATCTGGTTTTTGCGCAGTTCTGCATCTTTCAGATTTTTCAGCCACTGCCACAGGCTTTTGATGGTGCCCTGATGGTCTTCCGGCCAGTCGATCTGTTTCAGTGTCCAGTCAAAGCGCGGCACTGCGAGGAAGAGATAGGCGATCGCCAGCAGGTAAAGCGAGCGTGCGCCTTCCATGGGGGAAGTGGCCAAAGACGCCAGCCACCAGAACAGACTACCGGCAATAACGCCGATCCAGAGCCAGCGGCGTTCCACATAGCTGATCAGCCAGAGGCTGAAGAAGGTCAGTATGGCGCTGTAAACCAGAGCCAGTTCGATCTCGCCGGAGCCTGTATTGACCAGAACCGGTACGATATACCCGCCCAGCATACCCAGCGCAGCCAGAATCGGCCCCTGTCGAAGTGCCAGTGCCATCGTCCCGAAGGAGACCAGCGCCATGGCTGCAAAGACAACCATGGGGGAGAAGTCCGGGAAGAGCTTAAAGGTGGCAAAAAGCGCCGAGTAAAGAATAATGCTGGCACCGCCTGCCAGCGAGGCAAAGACATTATTTTGACCTTTGGTGCGATGCAGGTGTTCCGCCAAGCCATGCAGACCAAGACCCGCCAGCAGAGAGAGAATAATGCGGGCTTCCGGCCCCAGAATGCCATGCTCGATGGAGTATCCCACCATAAAGACACCGGCAAGACCCACACAGATACCACCCAGCCAGATCATCCAGTTACTTTGAGCATTATCTTTCAGGCGGTCAAACCAGCCGTTTTTCGCCTCGTCAGAATGGGCGTTCGGTTTTGAATGTTCGCTGGCTTCGACCCAGTCATCGCTTGCGGATTGACTGTGTTGGGTGTTGGTGGCTATCGGTGGCTCATCCGTTATCTCTGATTCGGAGGTCGCTGCATGAGTCTCAGCTGATTCTGATGAAAACGGCTGAAGCAGATCGTCCCGCTCTGCATGTTGAGCCGCACTTGCCTGATCCGATGTGTCAGCGGACGAATGTTGGGTGACGGTTTGCAGCGGCAAGCTGTTGCTTAGTCTATCGAGTCGTTCTTTCAGCTCCTGCTGACTTAATTGTTGATCTTGTAGCAGGCCATCAAAATGTTTGAGTACTGAACGGTAGTCCTGCAGCTCTTTTTTCAGGCGATTAACCTCGTCCTGTTGGCTGTTGGTGCGAAGAAAAGCGGCCAACCCCAATCCTGACATAATCAGTACGCCAACAGGCACAACAAAGAGCAGTGCGATCAGTAAGTCTTCATCCATGAGTTGATCCTAAAGTGAAAAAGTCACGCTTTGCGCTTGATGTCGACTTAAATGAAGTAGAGTCATTAGTCAAAAAAAGCATGCTAGCAGAAAAATTTCCTGTAGTGACAAAAAACTAAGGCTGTAAGTGCACCTTTTTTCAAGTTTAAAAGATGTTTTTTATCAGTCAGATAGCGGTTTCTCCTCGCCATTTACCTCAAATACTCTTAATCTTCTCACTGGTTATTTTGTTGACAGGTTCTTAACCTGATTTTATCCGTATCATTATATGCAGTGAGAAGGTCATGTCCGGTCAAAACTCAGATAAGTACAGCCACCTGCCTGTTTTTGATAATCATCGGCAGATTGAAATTCTGGAGCACGTGCCGGATATCATCTGGATTTTTGATCTGGATGCTCATGGTTTCTGGTGGGGCAACAGTAAGGCACTGGAGTTCTGGGGGCTGGAAAAAGTCGAAGACCTGATTGCTAAAGACCTGTCAGCCGATACTGAAGGAGCCCGTAAGCGTACCGAACAAACTTTCTATAAAGCCGCCGCCGAAGGCATGACCACCGACCCCTGGACAACCTATCCTAACGGTAAGCCCCGTATGTTATTGATGCGTCATAAAGCGGTGCTTCTGGGGCCGGATCGCCATAAGGGCATAGTGGCTTATATCTCCGAAAACGTGAATCTGGGTGAGCAGCCCGAGCAGCTGCTCTTTGCAGAGGCTGTTCGTTATACCCCGGTTGCGGTCACCAGCTTTTCTATGGGAGGTGAGGCACTGTTTGAAAACCCCGCCGCGGCTAAACTCTATGGTTATCAGCCCAAACAGGAAAATCTCTCCACCTTTGTTGGCCGCTTTCTTAATCCTGAAGAGGGTCTGAAACGACTGGCAGAGGGGCAGGCGAAACAGGATGGCTGCCAAGAACACCAGATGATTACCCGTTATGGTGTGCGCCGCCATAATGTTGATATCCGTACCAGTCGTCATCCTATTACCGGGGATTATGTTCTGCTTGTCAGTGAATATGATGTGACTGAGCTGCATGATGCAATCAGCGCAGCAGAGGCTGCTCAGGAAGAACTGAAACAGCTGGCTCATTATGATGCGCTTACCGGGTTACCTGTGACCCGCCTTTGTAAAGATCGACTGGCGCAGGCTATGGTTGAAGCGGATCGTCATCGCCAGAAGGTTGGTCTGCTGTTTGTTGATCTGGATGGCTTTAAAGCGGTGAATGACAATTACGGACACTCCTGCGGTGATCAGGTGTTGATTGAGGTTGGTCGCCGTTTGCGGGCATTGGCGCGGGAGTCCGATACCGTCGGCCGGATTGGTGGTGATGAGTTTCTGATACTGCTTAACGATGTCAAACAGCCACAGGATGCTGAACACGTTGCGTCATGCGTTCTGGAAACACTGAAGCCGGAATTCCGCATAGAAACGGATGGGGGGGTTCAGGCTGAAGTTTACATTGGTGCAAGCATAGGGATTGCACTTTATCCTGAAGGTCGATGCTGCTCGGAAGATATGATTAAACGGGCTGACCAGGCGATGTATCGGGTGAAAAAATCCGGCAAAAACGGCTTCTGCTACGCCTCATAAGTGTTTTTAGTTACTTTGGAGTTTTTATCTCATCAGAAAACCTTCATTTCTCCAAAGATGATCGGCTCTCTGATTTTCTGCTTGTGAGGATTGTTTGACATAAAACGTCCTTGTTGCTTTCCTGCGTTTAACGGCGCTTGAGGTTTGCTGCGGCCCAGATACTGGCGGGCGCACTTTTATCTTTTGTTTCAGATCTCTGTTGAGCAGCCTGCTCGCGGGCGGCGGCTTCACGCAGTTTGTCTTTTTTGCTCTTACGCTTGCCTTTAACCGGTGGCTGGCCTTTGGTCGGGATCACGGCTTCCGGTGGTGGCGTTGCGGTGCGCTCAAAGCCCGGAATCTGCTCGCGGGTCACATCCAGATGGTTACGCTTGGCGATCAGCTTAAAGTGAGCGTCGCTTTCATGGTCGATAAAGCTGAACGCGGTACCCACTTCACCGGCACGGGCGGTACGGCCAATACGGTGAATGTAATCCGCCGGAGAGCGCGGCAGGTCATAATTGACCACAAAAGGCAGCAGAGGAATATCGATACCACGGGCGGCCAGGTCGGTGGCGATCAGCACCTGAATCTCGCCTTTTTTGAAAGCGGCCAGTGCCTGCTGGCGCTCTTTCTGAGCCTTATCACCATGCAGGGTTTCGGCGCTGAAACCGTATTTTTTCAGCTTACCGGTGACGTTATCCGCAGTGCGCTTGCTGGCAACAAACACCAGAAACTGAGCGCCGTTCATCTCACCCAGCAAGTGACGCAGCAGGGCGGTGCGCTGCTCTTTATCCACTTCGATGGGACGCTGAATCAGGGTATCCGGCAGCTTGTTTTCTCGCTCGATCTCGATATTGACCGGATTAAACAGCAGGCGATTGATCAGAGCGTCCACTTCTTCCGGGAAGGTGGCGGAGAAAAGCAGATTCTGACGCTGTACCGGTAGTTTGCTCAGCACCTGTTGCAGTTCATCGGCAAAGCCCAGATCCAGCATACGGTCGGCTTCATCCAGCACCAGATGCTGAACCTTATCCAGCGTGATGGCGTTTTTCTCCATCAGATCCAGCAGACGACCGGGGGTTGCCACCATCAGATCACAACCGCCTTTCATCGCCTGCATCTGGGTGTTAATAGACACACCGCCGTACACAGCCAGGGATTTGATCCGACGCGGGTAATAGGCGGTGTACGCCTTTACCGCTTCTTCTACCTGTACCGCCAGTTCACGGGTAGGCACCAGCACCAGCGTCGCTACCTGATTACTGCGCAGCCCCTCATGGTCCAGCAGCTTTTCCAGCAGCGGCAGAACAAACGCCGCCGTCTTACCGGAACCGGTTTCCGCCGCCGCCAGCAGATCACGACCTTCCAGCACCGCAGGAATCGCCTGCGCCTGAATAGCAGTTGGGGTGTCGTAACCCAGTTCATCTAACGCGCGTTGGAAAAAGCCCGACAGGCCAAGGGAGATAAAAGACATAGAGTGCAGAGTACCAGTGAGATAGCCGAGAGAAATAAAGGCGCGATTCTAGCAGGTTTTGGCACAGCGCGTGCGACTTTAGGTGCGGGTGGGTTTTGTCACAATCTGATTAAGGATAAGCTGATACGATAAGTGGAATTTTAGAGCCGGGTTTTGGCTTGAGACGTGGGTGCACGGGCTGGGAAGTGGTCTGATCTGAGATGGAGTTTGTTCCTTTCTTATTGAAGTCTTCCTGCTGGAGTTCTCGGTATATTGAAATCGGCGAAATGCACACGTCTGATATTAAGCTGTTAACCGCCAGATAAATACGCATACGCACTAACAAACTATTAGCCACCAAATCAACTTGGAGTTCTAGATCATGGCATTCCCAGAAAGAATTGAACGCTTTGAGGTAGCTGAAGATGGATCTACTTTTCAGAAGCTAATCGAACAAGCTGCACCGTCCTTAGCAAGCGAAATTCAAGGGAAAAGTGTATTGCTGTTACCGTCTCATGGTTCTGATGATGCGTTTTATGCTGGAAGCCTTGATACTCTTGACTACTTGAATGAAAACGGCTTAGACGCTGATCTCTATTCCACGGATGAAGAATATAAGGAACTAAGCCTTCATGGTGATGACCTCTGGCTTGGAACCTTCATATTGCAAAGTATAGTAATTCCAGTGTTTTGCGGTGTGATTTCGTCCTATATATACGATAAATTAAAGGCCAAACCCGACGACAAGATATCCCTTAAGTTCATAATCGAGAAGAAGGATAAATCGTCTTCAACTGTGAGTTACGACGGTAAAGTTGAGGATGTTGAAAAGGCCTTAAATGCAGTGAAGAAATTTGCAGATGACTGACAATCGCCCTACGATCAATCTGAACAATCACACTGAGGTTGAATCAACCCTAGCGGCACTTGCTGCTGCAAAAACAATCGCCGCTGAGAAGGGTGATGAACGTCAGGCCAATCAGTTTTGGCGAGACATTCAAGCGCTCAAGATTGTTTCAACATACGTCACTGCTATCAATAACATTAAGCAACAGAAATACCGTGATGCTTGGTGTGAGCTTGAGCAGTGCGAAATTACTTGTAACTTTCTCAGCGAGAACTCTAGCAAAGAATTCTATAAGAATTCAGGGGCAGATTTTGTAGAAAAGTACGTCAGAAAATGGCAGTCACTTTACCCATACTGTGTGTTCGCAAGCCCGGCGATGGTCGTCGGCTATTACACATGCAGCATATGCAATCACAAGATTCGTCCTCGCTCCAGATGCCCGCATATTAAGGGGCGCATATACAATGGAGAGCTATGCACGCACCAAGCACATGATCTGGAAATCCGAGAAATTTCGATTGTCACGAATCCTGTACAGAAATACTCCGTAGTTCACAATGATGAAACTCTGGATTTTTCTCTTTTAGAGTACCTTTGTTCTCATATCTGCAGCCCATTCGATGAATGGGAAGCCCATTGGACAACAAAAATGTTTCCGAAGAATCGTTTTCATTCTGTCTCGGAAGATCATAAGTGCCCCTGTCAGAGTGGCAATAACTTTGGGCAATGCTGTTCAGATAAGGTTGAAATTGAGATGCCGCACGTTGATTTTGTGTTCAAAAACGGCCTAAACGGGAACGCCAAAGTGGAAAGATTCCCGTACTAAGACCCGCAAGAGGGACAGTCAAACCGCTGCGCGCTTTGTCTGCCCCTACTGACGGCGTTAGATTTTTGAGATCCGCATGGATAAAGAGCAAAAAAACAAATTTGATGAGCTTTACCGGCTTGTAGATATCACCGCAAAGGCCCGATATAGGGCGAGCACACGACTTAGTACGCATGGTTTGTGGTCTCAATGTACTCTTTCGCTCTTGGCAATCGGGTTAATTATTGTCTCGGTTGTGTCGCTATCCGGTATCCAAACAAATTTTTCGGAAACGTATTCGGATGTAATGCAGATAGTCTTTTCGGTAATTATCCTTACGTATTCACTTTTGTTGGGTATGGGGAATTTCTCGGCCCGAGCAGAGCGATTGTTGCGATGCGGAATGGAGTTGAGTCGGATAGTCCGTAGGGTTAAGCCATTCAAAGGGAAGAATGATGAGAAGCACGACAATGTATATGCAGAACTGACAAAAGGGTACTACGACTGCTTAGAAAAATATGAAAACCACAAAGATGTGGATTTCTTGTCCTCTCGGCTGGAAATTGAGCGGAGGAAGGGCTACCCGGAAAAGGGAGGAGAAGGTTGGCCAGAATTTCTACTTAAGTACTTCTACGCACTTAAGTCGAGATTCACTCTTTGGGCGAGCGTTCGCGTCCGCCTGGCTATGGCATTCTCGCATTATATTGTAACGCTGATTCTTGTTTACGGTTGGCTGTTGTTGTACATAACAAAAAATCTAACAACAGGGTCAAATTGAAGCATTCCGCGTTTCTTCATGCGCAACTTACCCAAAACGTTATGTCCAATCGCGGAGATTACATGGAAATAATTGAAGCAAAACAAACGGATTTAGACGCGTTCTTCGATTATTTGAAGCTGCAGCTTTTAGATAATGCCTCCGATGATTCCTCATTGTTTCAACATTGTCAGGTTTATGAGTAACTCCGGTCTAAGTTTCAGTATGGTTTTAGATTTGAGGTCGGCCAGCCGGGTTAGCGTAAGTTGTGGTTATCAAAAGACCATAATGGAATGATTTGTGGTCATATTGATCCTGGAAATACAGGGCATCCATATTCATTTATGATGTAACCACAAGGCGCGTGGGTACAAGCCTAAGGGAGTTAAAGGCATAGATTGCAGAGCGTCCATGAAATAAAAGGGACAACCCTAACAAGTTCTACTGCTGCGCGTGCAACGTTATCTGGGGTTGAGTTTTGTCAGGTGATGATAATTGAGTAGGAAGTTGTTTCAATCTGGTGATAACTTAAATTTTACTATTATATAAATGCTATAGGGATTGTTTGTGGCTGCTAGTTCTTTTGTTTGTTTTGTTTCGGCTGGTATGGATAAGCCAAAAAAAAGAGATAATGTTTTATCGCGTCGTCAGCAGTACTTGAATTATGGGGCTTTGACACTTGCGACTATTTTAGACTCCAAAGGGTATGATGTTAGGCTTTACCATGGAGGTCACTCAGACCCTGAGCTGTTTGCAAAGAAGCTATACCAAGAAGGGGCGCTTAATAGCATCTATCCATTAATGTTATCAATGCAAAGTCTGTATGCTTTGTCATGGACTAGTACTTTCACTAAAACCATAAAAAGTCTATCTCCTAGTAAGATGATCGTATTAGGTGGGAGATGGGTTGTAGGAGAAAATTCAAGCTGGCTGAGAAAGATGCTTCCAATGGTTGATAAAATTGTTGGTGGTCTTGCGGAAAATAAGATTGTTCAGCTTGTTGAGGGGGATGATATATCCTCGAATCTAGCTGAACAGTTTTCAGCTGTTTCATTTGGTTTGAATCATGAGCTGGTTGATAACTATAAAGAATTTCAGCCTAATGTTGAGGCTTCAAGAGGATGCGGGAGGGGGTGCTCCTTTTGTGAGGAGCGGAATATTCCTTTGACACGCCTTAAAGAACCGTTATTACTTGCATCACAACTACAAGATTTGGCTGTGCAATATAATGACTATTCGATAACCCCTTATGTCCAATCCTCTTTTTTTGCTCCGAATACGCGTTGGTCTGAAAAGCTTTTTGAAGCTGTTAGTAGATACGAAAAAAAGATCTTCTGGCGTTGTGAGACTCGTGTTGACACTATTAATCCTAGTTCTATTTCTGCGCTAGCTGGTGCAGGCCTCAGGGTTATTGATTTGGGTTTGGAAAGTGCATCCCCAAGCCAAATAATTAGTATGGGCAAGTCCGATAAACCTGATGATTATCTACGCCGAGCTTCTGATTTGATTAAAGCATGCAGGGATAGTGGTGTCTGGGTTAAAGTTAATTTCTTAATTTATGCTGGAGAGACTGAAAAGACCTATCAAGAAACAATCAATTGGCTTGATGAGCACTCTGACTGTATTAAAGGGATTTCAGTTGGGCCAGTTGTGGTATTTGGTTCTCCATCGGCATCAAGAGATTATGTCTCTTCCATAGTTCGTGCTGGTGGTATACTGGTTGATCCAGTAGCTCTTAACAGTACAGGTGTAGGACATATACATCCAAGTGCCGGTATCAGCTCAAAGGAAGCTGAAGAATTAAGCTTAAATGCTAGTCGAAGATATATGACTAAGGATGATTACTTTGATTTGAAGTCTTTTTCGTATTACCCAAGAAGCTATACGTATGAAGATTTTTCTCGAGATGTAGAAGTTAATGGTATTAATAATCTTCCATTTGCATTTTAAATGGGGCACCTATAATTTATCCGTGATGTAACCACGCGGAGCGTGGGTACAAGTGCCCCTCTGATTGTGACGATTATTTCAAATGCTTCTGGGGCAGCTGTGATTGCCCCAGAACGGCGACAATCAGAATAAAGCCCTCTTCTTTGGTGAAGTAGGCGGTGTGCTTGCCAACGGGGAAGTAAAACCCTCCGGCATAAATCTCTTCGCAATTTTTGCCAACTGCCGGATTCTCGGCCAGCAGCTGAAAACTGTTCAGTAACGTATCCCTATAGCTATGCCACTGTGCCTCTGAAAACTGGCTTACGGTATAGCTTTTGATTTTTCTCGAAAATACGGGACACCCATAATTTTCTGAAGCTGAATTAAAGCTGCTTGTATTGCTTGCAGGTAAGGTCGAGGGCTTGTGACCAGTCTTGTCGGTCGTATAAGCAGCGTGAGCGCGTCATACGACGTGCGATCTGCTGAGCATTGTCGGATGGCGCGCCAATCGCGTGCGGTGCGGTTTCCGGCGCTTATGCCGACCTACATTTTGTCCCGTCGTTGAAATTCGGACACCCATCATTTACTTCATACAAATCCAATCAATTTATCCGTACGTTGCCGCTGTCTCCAGCCTGCTCTATACTTGCGTAAAAGTACGGAAACCTTCCGTACGAGGAGGCAGTATGGCAACAACACGTTTAGATATCCGTCTGGATGAAGAGATCAAAGCAAAAGCAGAAAAAGCCTCGGCACTTCTGGGGCTGAAAAGCCTGACCGAGTATGTGGTGCGTCTGATGGATGAAGATGCCACCCAGGTCATCGAGCAGCACGAAAGTATCACGGTTACAGACAGTGTGTTTGATGAGTTTATGGCCGCTTGCGAACAGGCTGATGCGCCGAATCAGGCGCTGCGGGATGCCGCTGAATTTGCTGAAGCGAGTGGTATCCGGTGAGCTGGTCTGACACGTTTGTCGAGCTGAATAAGACCGGGCATGATCGGGAATCCTTTGATTGCGGCGAGCCTGAGCTGAATACGTTTATCAGAACTCAGGCCGCCAAACATATGCAGGCCGGTATCAGTAGGACAATGGTGCTGCCAAGCGCTGAACCGCTGTTAAACCAGAAGTACGCTATTTGTGCTTTTTACAGCGTAGCGCCCAGTTCAATCAGTCGGGAAACCCTACCGGAAAAACTGGCAAAGAAACTTCCTAAATATCCTGTTCCTGTTTTCCTGCTGGCGCAGTTGGTTGTTCATAAGGAATTTCATGGTTCCGGTCTCGGTAAAATCAGCCTGATACGTGCCTTGAAATATCTTTGGCAGGTGAATCAGCATATGCGGGCTTATGCCATTGTGGTGGATTGTTTAACCGATTCCGCACAGGTCTTTTATGCAAAATACGGCTTTCAGGTTTTATGTGAACACAATGGCCGCATCCGTATGTTCTTGCCGATGAAAACAGTCGGGGAGTTGTTCGGGAGTTGAGTGTTCCAGACTCAATTTTCCGATTGAGATATCAGGATATCCGTAACCTTTGCAATGCATGGGTACAAACCCGTTGCAAAATATATGAGATTCCAATGAGTTATATCGACCGTTTGATCGCAAGCTGCGAGTCTGCGAAAGTAGCAAAACCGACCAGGGAGTTTATCTTTTCTGATCTGTCAGATCTTGAGGGTATCCAACAAGCCATTTACTTCATTGAACTGGTGGATGGTGATGCAGAGCAAACCTTTAATGCGTTTCGTGACTTTAAAAATACCAAACAACGTAAGTGTGCCAAATTAAATTCGCCTTCCGCTGTATTGTATGTAGGTTCATCAACTACCGGTGTCAAAAAACGTATTCAGCAACACTTGGGGAGTGGGCATAAAGAAACTTACGCCCTGCATCTGAGTCACTGGTTTGATGGAAATTATAAAATTACCGTCCGCGAGTATGATGTTCCCAATGACGTGCTGCAGATTATAGAAGATGACCTGTCTGACCAACTGAAGCCTGCATTTGGAAAACAAGGCGGTAATAATAAATAGTGCATTACAGAGCTTTGAGATAGCTTTCACCATCGGCAACATCATTTTGCTTCAGGTCATTTTGTGCGCTTTCAAAGCAGTGTTTCAGGTACTTGGCCTTTATCGCTTCCAGCTCTTCGCAGTCTCTGATTGCCATCACAACTGCCGTATCGTTTTTAGTTAATGTCTGCATGGTCTGATCTCCGGTTCGCAACAATGATTGGAGCATAGTGGAGCGTACAAAGTAATTAAATTGATTAAATCGTGCGATTTGCTGAGCATTGTCGGATGGCGCGCCAATCGCGTGCCGTGCCGTTGTTGAGAAAATACGGGATACCCATAATTGATCCGTGATGTAAAAGTCATTCGCAGCGTAACTGTCAGGATGAATTTTTAGCCTGCAGTTGAGCTGAATCGTCAGGGTATCTGATATACCGTCAGGCGGGCTGGGAGTGGAGATAATATGAGATACCCCATCGCTATTCATAAAGACAGCGACTCAGATTTTGGCGTGACCGTGCCGGATGTGGAGGGTTGCTTCTCTGCCGGAGAATCCCTTGAAGAAGCCATCGATATGGCGCGGGAAGTGATTGAATGCCATCTGGAAGGGATGCTGATGGATGGTGAAGCGATTCCTGTGCCGACCTCTATGGAGGCGCACCAGCAAAACCAAGATTGCGCGAATGGCATCTGGGCGCTGGTGGATATTGATCTCTCTAAGTTGTCGGTGAAATCCAAGCGGGTGAATATCACCATTCCGGAGCGCTTGCTGAATGCTGTCGACCAGTATGCCAAGAAGCACGGTGAAACACGTTCCGGCTTGTTGGCGCATGCTGTGACTGAATATATGTCCGCACATCAGTAGTGCATCAGTTTATGGATATCCAAAAAACACTTTTGGCCTTTGAAGCAGAGCTGTTACAAGCCGAAAGATATACTCCGCTTGAAGGATGGCATCTAGAGTTACCCAACAAAGCCGCGGTTTACGCCATCTGGGAAGATAATGTGCCCGTTTATGTGGGTGAAACTTCTGGTCTTAGAAATAGAATGTCAGATCTGTCCCGTCCGGTTAATCATACTTTTGCCCGAAAAGTAGCGTCTCAGTTAGAGGCAAAAGATATCAAGCAGCTGCGTGAACATCTTAGGTCTACTTATCAGGTCTCTTTCATTTTGGTCGAGTTTGGTCGGAAAGAAGTCGAAGAATTTCTTATTCTTCGTTGGAAAAAGAGCCTCGTTAATTAGCCACCTAAGCGGCTAATTAATGGCAATCAGTACGTTTGGATTGATGACTTTCCTGCAGTTCATTTCACTAACTCTTAATCCCATAAGAGCTTTTGCCTGACTTTTCTCAAGAACTGTCACAAAACCCGCTAACCCCTATGGTTTTCAAAGTCTAGGTAGATGCGGGAAAACCATCATTGACTTCATACAAGTCCACTTAATCTATCCGTACGGCAACAACCCGTTTAGACATCCGTCTGGATGAAGAGATTAAAGCAAAAGCAGAAAAAGCCTCGGCACTTCTGGGGCTGAAAAGTCTGACCGAGTATATGGTGCGACTGATGGATGAGGATGCCACTCAGGTCATCGAGCAGCACGAAAGCATCACGGTTTAAGACAGTGTGTTTGATGAGTTTATAGTCGCTTGTGAACCGGCTGAAGTGCCGGATCAACCGCTGCGTGATGGCAAGGTTGTGTTTGATATCTACAAATGTAAGCCCTAAACACGGCATCGCTGAAAAGGCTGTCTGATACAGCCTTTTTTATTTCTGTATCGGGTGTTACTCACCGGATATTCGTATTTTAAACGTATCGAAGGATTGAAAAATGGCATCGGGATATGACGTGTACTCAAGTGCAGAATTTCAGGAAGCAATAGAAAAGTGTCAAATATTTTGGCTTAAAGGCCCCAGAGGCGGTCACTACAACGACGGCTTTGAGCTATTGGGCAGGATAAAATGCGGTAATCCGGAAACGCTTTTTTCATATCTTGATGCGTTAGGGGTCAAAGTGACACTGCATAAGGAAGAGCCGGACTGCTGGTGTCCGCCACCGGTATCGATGGGTGGCAGCAATTATTGGGTTGAATATGAAAATCGGTTTGAAATACGGGGCATAAATGCAGTCATATTGATAGCGACGACAACCCTTGAGCTGGAGTTTAATCTGAATTCAACCAGCTGGTACGATGTCACTGTAGAGGATGTAAAACGTGCCATTAAATTCGAAAAGATCTTAGCAGAAAAGAATATCGTTGATGTTTGCTAGCTTAAGGGTTGCCTTGGCATAGTGCTGAGCTAAGGTAGAGCGTTCCCGTGGCTTAACCGTTCAGGTTTAACTCAGCCATGCAAGTGCAAGGCTTTTTAATCATTGAGTTTTATTTTTGTCCTGTTGACGTTGCTAAAAAAACTTCCATCTAAAAGACCCTAACCTCCATTGCTGCGTTTCTCCTGCATCCGAATAGTTTGTTTGCTGGCGGGAAGTATCTGATTAAGCTGCCATTTAAGCCGATTATTCCAGCTATTAGCGCTTACCACGAATGGCACTTATATTCAGAAATCACTATGCATGTGACATCTATGATTTAGTGGTTAAATATACAGTATTTTTTGGTTTTTACAGAAAAAGGTGCTCGGTTTGCCCGACTTAATTCTCGGTTTACCAGTATAGTGAAATTGGATAAGCTGCAAAATCAATGAATTATGGAAATCGTGCCCGCCCTTTATTTTTTAAGAGCACAGGCGAACGGCTGCTCTTGAATTAAAAAGGGTGATAACGCGCATGCCTGATATGAAAATGTTATGCATCAAAGGAATATCGTGACTCAAACCAAAAAACTACATGAAGTTAAAACTGTTTCCGAATTTGAAAGCGGGTATTGGTATGCCTTGGAGCTGAAGCAATTCGCCAGATATATTGGTGTACCTAACAGCAGTAAATTACGAAAAGATCAACTAGAAAAAATAATAAAAAACTATATTCAGTCCGGTAGTGTAGCTGTAAACACCAAAGAACCAGTTACAAAAAAAGGAAAAAGCGACAAGCTAGACCTAAATGTATTCATTCAACACTATGTCAGTAACAAGAAAACGAAATCATTTATCATGGCTGAAGCTTTGTTCTGATCTACCAAAAAAATCTGGTGTGTGGTACTGGACAAATCGGTGGCGTGAGGAACAGCTTGAAAAGAAACGAAAAATCACCTACCTAGATTTAGTGCAGCACTTTGTACAACTAAGTACACAAGAAGGTCGGCTTCCACAAATTCCATCAGCACGTTTCAATAATTTTATCACCGACTTTCTTGCCGCTAACGAAGGCAGCCGAGATGAAGCAAAAGCCGAGTGGGAAAAGCTAAAATCCTTAGGTATTCCGAAAACTTATATTGCGTGGAAAAACTATAATGCATAACAATCACATCAAATTTGCTCCCTATCGGTCGCCGAGGTGGGGTCAGGTGAAAGAATAACGAGTAGAAGGAAACAATATGCCAAATTTTGACCAAGACTTTGAAACCACTCGTCTTGCTATGATTGCCAAGCAATACCCTGAGATTATGAAAGCATCCGGTGAAGTGATTTTCTGTGCGGAAGATAATGAAGATCGCTTGAGCATCACTCGTTGGAAGATTGAAGACGACCTTTTCGAGAAGGCCACTGAATCAGGGTTCAAAGTACACCTGATTGAATTGCTTGATAATTTTATCGAGTATCGGGGGCAGTTTAATGAGCTACCGAAAAAGGAGGGTGTCGTACGTTTTGGTGATGGTTGCCTGAATATTGAATGGCTTCCAGATGGCTCTACGGAGCTTTCTTAGTGGATGCATTAATTAATGATTACGCAAGGATCTTGACAAGTCTTAATATTAACTCATTCAACCTTGAAGAGGACAAATACTCTGGTGTTTTTTTACCGGTTCCATTTGATGAGTACTGGAGTTCAGATCTAAAAATTATGCTGGTTGGTCGGGAGACTGCCGGATGGAATACTGATAACAACAAGAATAAGATTAATCGTGTCGCTGATTTTGTCGAAAAAGATAAAGTTTGCGAGCTTGTGTGTGAAGCAACTGAGCGTTATAAAAAACATCTTCCGGTGAGCAAGAGTGGAAAAGTTATTACAAAAACGCGAAGTCGCTTTAAGCAATACTTTTTCCGGCTGGCGAAGGAGCTTGAAGTTGATCCTAAATCCATTATCTATGCAAACTTGTTTGCGTGGGACTACAACAAGAAAAGCCCTAGAACACGCCCGAAAAATGAACGCGAAGAAATAACGTCAATATCAAAAGAGTTGCTTGCAATACAGATCACACACTTTAAGCCAGATGTTGTAATTTTTGCGGCTGGCTTAGTGGGTATTGATCCAGTAATCAAACAATTATTCAATGAGAATTTTGATGGTTATCGAAATAAAGAAGTGATTTCTAGAAAATTCTGGGAGTTTGAGGCAGCCGATGCCATGTGCTTTAGAATTGCTCACCCGAGAGCAACGCATGGGCATGGTGAGTTTCGTGAGAAGGTAATTCATAGGATTAAAGCTTGTGCAGCAGGCTAATAATTCGCATAACAAAGCATTGCAGCGGACAAGCCGTTGAATGCGGCGTTCAGGCTGTAGAAAAACCACCCGTACTATGCTCTGATCGGGTTTTGAAGC